>PUKZ01000018.1 GCA_003550725.1 Bacteroidales bacterium
CAGTTCCTTTAAATATCTTGAAGCTGCTTTTCTTTCTACTCCAAGTTTATTTACAACAAATTCAATCTTTGAATATGGTTGCTCAAATAATAATTCAACAAGTTCTTTTCTGTAAACTTTTGGAGTCTTCTCCTGAACCTTAATTATTGTAGAATCAAGTTGGTTTCTTATATTAGTGATCTTTGTAATTGTGTTTTTTGAAGTGCATTCTATTGCCTTGAGCATAAACATTACCCATTCTTCCCATTCTCCGGTCTTATTAGTTTGGTTAAGAAGTCTGTAATATTCCGGTTTATTGTCAATGATATAAGAACTTAAATATAAAATTGGCACATCAATCAATCCGTTAATTATCAGATACAATATATTTAATATTCGGCCAGTTCTTCCATTACCGTCATAAAATGGGTGAATGCTCTCAAATTGATAATGTAATATTGCCAAGTTAATCAATGGTGACAAATCATTCTGTTGATTAAAATGTTTTATAAAGTTAGTCAATAAATCAAGTATTTCCGCTTTGTCTTGTGGTGGCGTATAAACAATTTCACCAGTTGCATCATTTTTCAATACGGTTCCTGGAGTACTTCTAATCCCTGCTGTGTTATTAATTAATTTTTGCTGAATACTCACAATATCGTTAACTCGTAAAAATCCCTGTTTTTTCACAAGGTCAAATCCATAAAATATTGCTTGTCGGTAATTTACAACTTCCTTTGTTTCTGCTGAAATATTAGTTTTATTAACAGTCAAAGCTTTGTAAAGCTCATCTTGTGTAGTAATAATGTTTTCTATTTCTGAACTGTCTTTTGCTTCCTGTATAACTATCGCATTAATCAACATTGATTGATTAGGTATTGTCATTGCAATCCCCTTTAGTTCAGCCAATGCCGCAGTTGATTTATTCGTTTGTCTTAGTATATCAATCGTTTCAACTTTCTCTCTCAGAGGTGGAAGCTTAGCAAGAGAATAATTTGGTGTATTTTGTCCCATATTAGTTTTATTTGTCCCAAAAATACAATTTTAAGTACAAATAATAAAATTTAAAGTGTATTTTTTTGCATGAAGCCTAACTATTTTATATAAAATCTTAATAATTCTGTATTTTGGCATAATAGATAGTTAAAACCGTCCTCCGGCCTTTGGTGAAGACACCTACAAAACAAGCGAAAAGGGCGTTAAAAAATATTTGAAGTCGCTCCGTAAAATTATGTAAAAGTATAAAAAATATAATACAGATTAAAACACTTTCAAAACAGATCAAAGCCAAAAGCGACATTGCAAATATTTTAGCCCTTGATGCGTAGTTTTGTGGTGGCGGAACCACAGCCTTGATTTTTTCAAACTTTTTTATCAAAAAATTTAAAAGGGTTAAAAAAAACAAAACTATTAAACATG
The DNA here is from genome assembly GCA_003550725.1 of Bacteroidales bacterium. Classification (GTDB taxonomy): domain Bacteria; phylum Bacteroidota; class Bacteroidia; order Bacteroidales; family UBA7960; genus PUKZ01. Next base: position 1,399 of record PUKZ01000018.1, read on the forward strand.
GATGAGCACCAGAAAGAGCTATATGAAATGGTGCTAAAAAAGTTTTAGGGTGTTGCAATGCAGAAAACAGGAGATAGCCATGATACAAACCTATTATTATTGGAACAAATAATTTTATTTTTGATGGCGAATTACAATTAATTTTAAATTGTGGTTTTTTTATATATTAAGTTTAATTTCGCAAAAAGGATAAAAAGCAAAGATGCATTTAAGCAATTTAAATATTATAAGTTTTAAGAATTACTCAGAAGCAAGCCTGTCGTTTTGCCCACGCATCAATTGTTTTACCGGCAATAATGGTAGCGGCAAAACCAATTTGCTAGATGCGGTTTATTATCTTTCTTTTTGCAAGAGTTTTACTAATCCGGTTGACAGCCAAAATATCCAACACGGCAAGGACATTTTTGTTATACAGGGAAGTTTCAGGCGCAATGGCAAGAAGGAAGAAATATATTGCGCTATGAAAAGAAACCGGCGAAAAATTTTTAAGCGCAATAAAAAGGAGTATGATCGCCTTGCCGACCATGTAGGCCTTTATCCTCTCGTTGTAATCAGCCCTTCAGATAACACACTTATACTTGGGGGCAGCGAAGATAGACGTAAGTTTACAGATGGAGTTATTTCGCAAAACAACAAAGAATACCTTTCAAGCTTAATCGCCTATAATAAGGCACTTCAACAGCGCAACGCCTTATTAAAAACTTTTGCCGATAAAAATTATTTCGACAAGTCTTCTATAGAAATATGGAATGAACAATTAATAAGGCATGGAGAGGTTATTTACCAAACAAGAAAAAATCTTTTTGACAAATTTTTGCCCATATTTCAAAAAAACTATAATTTTCTGGCAAATAAAAACGAAAACGTTAACATAGAATATCATAGCCAGCTTAATGATTTTGGTATAGCACAACTTTTGGAGGATGCCATTGAAAAAGACCGGATATTACAATATTCTACTGCAGGTATTCATAAAGATGACCTTTTATTTTATATAGAAAACATGCCGGTCAAAAAATTTGGCAGCCAGGGCCAGCAAAAAACTTTTCTTATATCACTTAAGCTTGCTCAGTATGAGTTTACAAAAAAAATAAAAGGTTATGAACCTATTTTAATTTTTGACGATATTTTTGACAAACTTGATGATTTGCGTGTAAAACAACTTATGGAGCTAGTGAGTGGCAATAATTTCGGGCAAATATTTGTGTCGGATACAAGTAACCAACGTATGATTGATATTTTTTCTAACATTAAAGCAGAGTCGGTTTTATATAAAATTGATGATGGAAAAATAGTTGAACAACAACAGATATGGTAAAGCGATCAAACGAACAAACACTTGGAGAAATAATTAAAGAAGTTATTAAGGCTCATGGACTTGAGGACAAAATAACCCGGGTAAGAGTCAGTGAAGCATGGTATAAAGTAATGGGGAAATTTATTGCCGGCAAAACCGCAAGTATAAGTTTTCAGAATAATACACTATTTGTTAAACTTGATTCACCTGCTCTTTGCAACGAACTTAGCTATGCTAAGGAAAAAATAATAAAAAGCATAAATAAGGAATTAGGAAAGAATGAGGTAAAAAAAATTGTTATAAGATAATTTGCAGTACTGGTTTACCTCTATGAAAATCTTTCACTAAACATTCTACCTGCTCAGCTTCAATATTTAAGTCATCAATACTTTCGCCCCAATCAATAAACACTTCATCCCCAAATAAATCTTCAACAACCACTGAATAGTGATTAATATTGTTGGAGAAGACCAGTTTATCAATTCTTACCAGCGGGAAATTATATTTTTTCCCTATCTCATAATAAGGATGTACTGGTTCCAGGTAATAATATCCCTTTATGCTGAGTTTATCAAACCTGCATTTAATTTTTTGCCCGGTTTTTAGCCTGTATTTGTAATAATGTTTTTTTTGCAACAAATGTTTGTTGTGATCCTTATCTTCGAGGATATAATATTGTCTGTTATTTTCAGGGTCGGTTTTTTCGTCAACAATAACAAATTCTTCGTATTGTCCCAGCTTTATCATTTGAGATGTTGTATTGTCATTAACTTTTCGTAAAAACAACTTCCCTTTCTTTATTTTTTCAACAAAGCACTCAACTTCGTCTGAGTTTATGGTAAAATTTTCAGGTTTGGTTTTTACTTCCCATTTATTATTAAAAACATCACTAACTATAATTATGTGTTCTTTTTGGTCAAAAAAGTTAAATCTTTCTTTGCTTTCGATATATTTAAAGTAATATGTTTGGCCTTCTTTATAATATGGATGCTCCGGTTCAACAAACATCTTCCCGCTGCAATTAATTTTATCAACCCTGCATAACACCTTCTCTCCCGGTTTTAAATCATAGTCTTTATAGTTTTCTGAAGGCATAAGGACTTTATAACCAAAAGGATCTTCGAGGACATAATAGTTGTTATTATTATCCAGCTCCAGGATTTTAATAATATTAAACCAATAATATTTACCTTCGGCAAGTTTCGAATTATTTACCTTTTTTGTATTAATTACCACTTAAACTTCTAAATTTAAATTTAACAAATAACAAGCGAATGTAATGATTTTGCAGATCATGTTTTCACAATATCACTCTAACCGGCTATTATATCTTTTTAACAGGCAGGTTCGGCAATGATTTTTTAGTTAACATGAGCTATTTCATAATTTAGGCAAGATGCTTAAAAGCAATGTTATATATCAGCAGAATCTATAACATACCCGCCTTTATCTTTTATATTCTCAGTCATTTCAAACAGGTTTTTGTCGTCAATAGGGCGGGTAGCGTCATTAATAAAAAAGGTTTTAAAGTTAAGGTCTATAGCGTCGAGTGCTGTAAAAGCCACACAAACATCCGCGGCCAGTCCGCAGATATATACATCTGTAACACCTTTTTCTTTCAAGTATCCGGCCAGTCCTGTTGATTTCTTTTTACCATTATCAAAGAATCCACTATAACTATCAACACCGGGGTCGGTTCCTTTTCTAAAGAAACCTTCAATAGTGCCGGTATTCAGGTCGGCTGATAATTCGGCTCCTTTTGTGCCTTTTATGCAATGGTCGGGCCATAAAATTTGCTCTATTCCGCCTAATGTAGTTTTTTCAAACACTTTTTTACCTTCGTGCTGTGAGGCAAAACTACCATGACCTTCGGGATGCCAATCTTGTGTTGCAACCACTAATGGGAATTTTTCCTGTAATTTATTGACTACAGGTATGATTGCATCTCCCCCCGGAACTTCAAGAGCTCCGCCGGGCAAAAAATCATTTTGTATATCAACAATTATAAAAGCTTTCATATTATTTTGTTTTCAGTGTTTATAATTTTTCAATCTTGTATCTGTTAGTGTTGTTAGTGTTGTTAGTGTTGTTAGTGTTGTTTGAATAGCTGTTTTTCTGGCTTTTTCCGGCGCCACTCGCATTCTTTAAGATGTAAGTCAAAGTAAGCTTTTACTCCGTTAAATTTGGATAAACGACGTTTTGTAAAGCTTCTTTATCCTTTTGGTTTATTATTTTGCAGATTCAACATTATATCTTCTCTTAGCTGCAACAATGATTTTGATACCCCGACTTTGTATATATGTGGAAAATCGAAACGTTTATGTTCCGGAGGTAACATATTAAGGCGATTTTTAAGATATTCATTTATTTTTTTCACCTCTTGTTTTTCGATGGTTATTTTCCCATTTTTCATAACAGGCCTGGTTAATAATTCATAGTAGCATCCGTTTAATTTCACTGATTTTCCTTTTTCAAACGGGTGATACATTTTTGTTGGGGTTTTTTCATTTGTAAGTGTAATTGCATCACAATAAAATTGTTTTTCTCCATTATAAAACCGGGTAATTTGTTTTTTACCGGGCAGGGTTGTTTTCTGAATGTTTTCAGAAATTTTAAGTTTTGGTTTGCCATTGACTTCAGCCAGTTTATAGACGCCATCAACGGCTCCATCGGGGTTTCCTGTAACCAGGTTTGTACCAACACCAAAACCATCTATTGGTGCGTCTTGTTCTTTGAGGCTTCTTATAACATTTTCATCGAGTTGATTTGAAACAATTATTGATACATAGTTTAGATTTGCTTTATCGAGCATTTCCCGTGCCTTTTTTGACAGGTAGGCCAGGTCGCCGCTATCGAGCCTTATACCTTTAAGCTTGTATCCTTTTGCTTCGAGTTCTTTAGCTACAATTATTGCGTTAGGAACTCCTTGCCCGAGAGTATTGTAAGTATCTGCCAATAGTACTGATGATTCGGGAAAGATATTTGCATAGGCTCTGAATGCTTCTATTTCGGAGTCAAAGCACTCTATAAAAGAATGGGCCATTGTTCCGGCGTAGGGTATATTATACTTACGTGCTGCAAAGACGTTGGAAGTATTGTTAAAGCCACCTATAACAGCCGCCCTTGATGCCATGATAGCTCCATACGACTGGGCACGCCTCAAGCCGAAATCACTCAGCACTTTACCTTCAGAAACATACCTGATTCGGGCAGCTTTAGTAGCAACCAACGATTGATAATTGAGAACATTAAGCAATAATGTTTCGATCAGCTGTGTTTCACATAAATTGCCATCAACACGCAATATTGGTTCAAAAGGAAATACCACATCGCCTTCTTCTACCGAATATATATCACCACTAAACGAAAATGACTTCAGGTATTCGAGAAAATCGCTATGAAAACCTGATTTAAAAAGAAAATCAATATCTTCTTTTTCAAACTTTAATTCAATAATAAGTTCGAGTAAATCCTGCAGCCCAGCAAAAACAAGATATCCTCCCTTGAATGGTGCTTTTCTGAAAAAATAGTCGAAGCTGGCAGGCATATCACTTTTTTGACTCATAAAATATGCTTGAGCCATAGTAAGCTGATACAGGTCAGTGTAAAGTGGTGATATTTTTTGTTTACCCGGCATATTTTATTATTGTTTTGACAGCTCTTTAAGTTTTTCTTTATGCACCTTAAAATCATGATCACTAAACAATACCATTCTAATGTATTTGAGATGTCTTAGAGTCATCATCAGGCTAATTATTTCCTTCAGGGCAACTTTTGCCGCTTCTTCCACCGGATATCCAAAAACACCTGTTGAAATGGCAGGAAAAGCTATACTTTCAATACCTTTTTCTTCACAAATAGAAATAGCATTTTTATAACAGCTTGCAAGTAATTTATCATGCGGCATATCTCTTTTATATACAGGCCCCAGGCAATGAATAACGTATTTATTAGGAAGATTATAAGCCCCGGTTATAACTGCCTGACCGGGTTTAATAGGAGCAAGATGCGTACTTTCCTTTTCAAGTTCCTCGCCGGCAGCCCTGTGTATAGCACCGGCTACCCCGCCACCCGTTCGCAGATATGCATTTGCAGCATTAACAATAGCATTTATATCGTTTTGCTGCGTTATATCACCTTGCGTAATTTCCAGTGTTGCATTACCGATTGTTAATTTTTCCATAATAACAAATATTTAATTTTTATGCTGAAAAAGAAAACATACAATGGGTTTAACTCCGGTTATTTACAAATTTAACAAAATTAAGCCACTGTTTAAAAATATTTTATAAAATCAAATATTTAATGGTAGAAGCTATATTTGTTTTTTTATAAGGGATTCGACAAAAGTTTATTAAAATTTTGTTTAAGGATCATGTTAATTATGCTTTAACAACAAAAACCTGTGAAGTTTCATATTTCACAACTTTTACTTTTTCCCCTTTATCAATAAATCCTGTCAGGGCAGTTGCATCATAAACATCATCGTCGATTTCTATTTTTCCACTTGGCCGGAGCATTGTTTTGGTTATTCCTGTTTTACCTTTCAGGTTGGCCATAGCAGGGTTTACGGAGCTGTATCCTGAGGATGTATTTTGTACGGTATCAAGTGCCAATTCGCCAAAACGTGATGTCGAGAAAAGTTTTTGGCTTAGATACATTGAAGTAGAAAGTGATAAGAAGAAAGCTATTATCACAATCAGGAAAGAGGTAAGAATTTCGCTTGCGGGTATCCCGGTAAAATCGAGCCCGTTACTATCTATCATGGCAAGGGCTAATCCTACAATTACCATTAATACACCCAGTATTCCGGTAAAGCCGAATCCCGGTATAGCGAATAATTCAACCCCGATGAGTATAACTCCAACTATAAACAAGGCTATTTCCCAGTTTTCGGCGATTCCTTCGACATAAAGGGGGGCAAAATATAATGTAGCGGCTATAACAGATAAAAGCAAAGGGAAACCAATTCCCGGTGTTTGCAGTTCAAAGTAGAGTCCTCCCAGTATAAGCATTATCAAGATCCCACTAACTACCGGGTTTATCAGAAAATTAATGAACCTGTCGGTAAAGGTTAGTTGTTGTTCAACGATCCGGTAGTTTTCAATTCCTGCCAGTTCGAGTACCTGACCGGTACTTTCTGCCATACCTTCACTAAAGCCCCACTTTACAGCTTCGGAGGCTGTGAAAGTAAGTACTTTACCTTCTTCAATAACTCCCTCGATCTCTATTGAAGGGTCAACCATTGCCTGTGCAATATCGGGGTCGCGTCCTTTTGCCTCGGCCGTTGAACGCATTGTAGATCGCATATACGATTGGAATTTATCGGGCACCTCCGCCCCTGTTTGGTCTACAACAGTTGCCGCACCAATATTTCCTCCCGGGCGCATGTAAATTCTGTCGGCAGCAATTGATATAAGAGCACCGGCAGAAGCAGCATTATTATCAATAAAAACAATAAAAGGAATAGGTGATTGCATAACTTTAGTACGTATACTATCGGCTGACTCAACCATGCCACCGTATGTATTCATGTGTATAAGTATAAAATCAGCATTCAAGCTATCGGCTTCTTCCAGTGCTTTTTCTGTCATCCTTACCACAGGCGGGGCAATTTGCTCCCTGATAGGAAACTTGTAAACCAAAAACTCCTTACCGGGCGAAGCTTCTACAGCTTCACTAACACGATCATACCTCTCCCCTTTTACAGGTAAAGTAATGATAAAGATAATCGTGGTAAAAAAGAACAGCTTTATTAGCTTCATTTGTTATAGTTTTTGTTAATTAAACCCTTTGTATATTGAATTTTTGGTTTAGCAAATGTAATTTATCACCAATACTTTGTTATCGCTACTTTAATTATTTTATTATTTAAAGCTTACTGCAGACATCTATTTAAGCGAATATTTTAAATTAATTCCCTTTCTTATAATCAGCCAGGAACTTATCAAGGCCTATATCTGTTAAGGGGTGATCCAGCAATTTAAGTATTGGATCAAGCGGGCATGTAACCACATCAGCCCCGGCTTCGGCACATTTGATAATATGATTGCTATGCCTTATACTGGCAGCCAGCACCTCGGTTTCAAAGCCATGTATGTCGTATATGTAAACTATTTGTTCTATCAAAGAAACGCCATCAAATGATATATCATCGAGCCTGCCGATAAATGGCGAAAGATATGTAGCGCCGGCCTTGGCTGCCAATATAGCCTGGCCTGCCGAAAAAACCAATGTACAGTTAGTTTTGATATTTTTTGATGCCAAATATTTGATAGCTTTAATACCCTCCTTTATCACGGGAACTTTCACAACAATATTGGAATGCAAGGCAGCCAGTGATTCAGCTTCTTTAACCATATTATCAAAATCGGTAGCTATAATCTCTGCACTAACATCACCATCAACAATATTACAAATATCCACATAGTGCTTCATGATATTATCATGGCCTGTTATACCTTCTTTAGCCATAAGAGAAGGATTGGTTGTTACCCCGTCTAAAATTCCAAGGTCGTTAGCTTGTCTTATTTGATCAAGGTTAGCTGTATCGATAAAAAACTTCATTATTAATATTTTTTTTTGTTATTAAAAAACTCTGATTTTTTTTTATTCAATGTTATTATACCTTTTATTTTTGTTGTTTTGTCAATTTATTACACTATATGTAACTATTATTAGATAAGAGAAAGATTAAATATTTTATATAATTTAAAATACTTTACAAAAATAAGAAAACACTAGAAATAAATAAAAGGGGCAAGTTACTTACATCGCACCGCTACAACCACCTTACCCTTGCTTCCTTTCGGACCTGGGGGAGTTTGGTGGGAGCTGGTCGTATAAGACTTGCCCCGGTGCAAATTTAATAAAAATTTCAAAAGTCAAAGAAGTTGTTTTATAATTTATTATTGACTTAAATCTAAATTTATTAATTGAATACTTTTTTCAAAACAATTGTTATTGAGCCTAATCTTCATAGAAAATCATTCTGCCGCCGGCAAAAGAACTTTCCATATTTTTGTTATACCGTTTAACATTTTTATTTTGCCTAGTATTCAGAAAAAGTGTTTAAAGTGTTTTATTTTTTATGTTTAGCATCTTATAGATAGGTGTTTTTTCACTTCAGTTTATTTTTATTTCAGATTTCCGGGCATTATAAAACTCATCAATACTCACTCATAAGCAAAGATTATAATAATGGTTTGATTTGTTTTTCTTATCATTGTGCTTATTATTTAATGATTTGATTTTAATTCTAAATTATATAAATTAGCAATACAAAATTAGATTTGTAATGTTGAGAGATGGGGGCAGGCATAAACGGATAATACCCGCCTCAATATATTATAATTAAATCGGTTAACAATCATACAAACTGAAATTACTTTGCATGGTGGCAATATGCCTTATCATAATGGTACCTATTGTAACCGGTATAATTTTGTGGATTATACCGGAAAGGTGGAGTTATGTTAAAGACTTTGCAGCAATAATTGTATCAATTTTGTCATTGTATTGGGCCTGGGAGATATTTTCAGCTGAGTCTTTTACATACACATTTATAATTCCCGGTTTCACATTATTTGGTGAAGGTTTTTCTTTTGCATTGCAAAGCTTAAGCCAATATTTGCAGTTTCGAATTGATGCTCTCAGTCAATTAACAATTATTTTTACCGGTTTTTTAGCACCTTTAATAGCATTATACTCATTAATTGCAATAGGTAAGGAAGAGAGATTCAGGAATTTTGAACCTTATTTTTTAATTACTTTAGGTCTGGCATTTGCGACTTTCATGGCCGACAATCTTCTTTTGTTTATATTTTTGTGGGGAGCTTTAGCCATAGGACTTTACAAGCATATTCCTTCTCATGATCCGGGTAGTTCGGCAGCTGCAAAAAAAACTCTTATCATAATAGGATCATCTGACGCTTTAATGATAGCCGGAATAGCAATACTTTATTCGCTGGCAGGTTCATTCAGTATATCAGAGATAACTGTTGTTACAAATTCAACGCTTGCTTATTTTGCATTTTTTACTCTCATAGCGGGGAGTTTTGCCAAAGCAGGTGCTTTTCCTTTCCATTCATGGGTGCCTGACTTCAGCAAGGAAGCTCCGGCTGTATCTTCTGCTTATCTTCCTGCCTCGCTTGATAAGCTGCTGGGTATTTATTTTTTGGTAAGGATATGCCACGATCTTTTCGTTATGGATGATATACTGCGGCTAATTATTATAATAACAGGCATTATATCAATTCTTTCTGCTGTTACGATGGCACTGATACAACATGATTACAAAAAAGTCCTGGGGTTTCATGCTGTTTCGCAGGTAGGTTATATGGTACTGGGTATTGGCCTTGGCAATATAATAGGTTTGGCAGCCGGGTTGTTTCACATGATAAACAATGTTATTTTTAAAAGCGGGCTTTTTCTTATTTCGGGTAGTTTACAAAATATGACCGGAAAGTCGAATTTAGATCAACTGGGAGGATTGTGGAAAAAAATGCCGGTAACTTTTATATGCGGGCTGATTTTTGCCCTTTCTATATCCGGTATTCCACCTTTTAATGGCTATGTTTCAAAATCGATAATATACCAGGGAATAATAGACTTTGGGGCGGGCAATGGATTGGCAAACAATTTTTGGATGTTGTGGTTGGGTTTAGCTGTGCTGGGCTCAGCACTTACCATGGTCAATTTCATTAAGCTTACAGGTTGCGTATTTTTCGGAAAAGTTCCCGGTGATTTGACAAAAACCAAAGAAATCAAGCCAACCATGTGGATCCCATATGTAATTCTTGCAGTTGCATGTATTCTTACAGGGGTATTTGCCAAATCATGGGTGATGCCAAATATTCTTTTCCCTGCAACCGGGCCATTTGAAACATATACAATATGGTATACAACTTTTGCTACAATTGTTTTGGGGATATTTATTTACCTTGTTATTGTAACAGGAGGCATAAAGAAGATACTTGCTTTTATTAAAGCCAAAGAGAAAATTTCTGTTGAAAATATTTTTTCCGTAAAAGTTATATATGCTACTGTGCGTAATGCACCTGTTTTATCGGGTATTTTTGACCGGGCAAATAAAGGTATGTTTGATATATATCACATTATCAGAAGATTGGTTTTATATATTCACAAAAGGTTAAGTTTAATGCACGACGGGGTTCTGCAAACTTATTTGTCATGGGTAATTGCAGGATTGATCATATTGCTGATTTTTTTATAAAGAAAGAAATTGGTTATGGAGAATTTGCTTATAATTATTTTAGTCTTAATGATAATTGCCGCTTTGGCGGCAATACATGCAAAAGATCTGATTTCGGCCGTAATTGCACAGGGATTTGTAGGTTATGGCCTTGTGATTTGCTTTTTTTTATTAAAAGCCCCGGAGCTTGCCCTGGTACAAATTGTACTGGAAACAGTTACATTGATAATAATTTTAGCTGTAATATATGACAGCTCAATGAAAGAGATTGGCGAACCGATAGGCAAAAGGGATATTGTTACATATTCTCTTTCATTTGTACTGGTTGCTCTATTTTTGTATTACTTCAATAAAGCTATAGTTGGTTTAAACCCTTTCGGAGAGCATACTCTCAGAATGTCTGAAATGTATGTTAAGGAAGTTTTGGAGTTAACGGGCAGTGCAAACCTTGTTAAGGGGGTATTGTGGGATTTCAGGGGTTTGGATACACTTGGTGAGGCAACAGTTCTATTCACAGCTGCAATGTCGGTACTGGTTATATTAAGAATTTCAGGTAAAAAACATCAACTAACAAAAAAGTAATAACCATGGAAGGAATGTCGATTATAGTAAAAAAGATTGTACAATTAATAAGTGCCTTGATATTTGTATTTGGAATGTATTCTGCCATACATGGCCACATTAATCCGGGAGGTGGATTTGCAGGTGGTGTACTCCTTTCGGGTGCTTTTATATTACTTATAATTGCTTATGGACTTGATTATTTTAAATTAAAACAGCAAACAGAGGCAACATCTATATTTGAGAGTTTGTCTATATTAATAGCATTACTTATAGCGTTTTCAGGACTTTTTGCCGGAAGTTTGTATTTTTTTAATAATTACTTCCCTGCCGGTACACCGGGAAGTTTGATAAGCGGAGGGCTTATTCCCATATACAACGTTTTAATTGGGGTTAAGGTTGCCGCTACTTTATCAACAATATTTTTTGCACTTATAATATATAAAGAAGAAATTAGAAGATGACACTGTATATTTTATGCTTTATTTTATTTCTTGTTGGTGTTTACGGAGTTTTAACACGCCGTAACCTGATCAAAATAGTAATATCTCTTACTATAATGGAGTTTAGCGTGTTTTTAATGTTGGTATTGGTTGGCTATATTTCAGGTGGCCTGGCACCTATAGTCGTTCATCCTGAAGGTAGTGACATATCTGTTGTAGATCCTTTACCACAAACACTGGTGTTGACAGCTGCTGTTATAGCAGTGGCAACAAATTCTATGGTGCTGGCATTAGCTATCAGGTTATACAAAAAATATGGAACATTCGATATTAGAAAAATAAACGAGCTTAAAGGGTAGGTTATGGAAGAGTGGATCATTATTTTATTTTTTGTCATTCCGCTTTTTGGGGCATTTGTTATGCCTCTGACATATTTGTTTTCCCCTGAATCACCGAAGTTAATAACACCTGTTATTACATTGATATTATTGATGCTTTCTTTATATTCAGTTATTTGTCAACCTGAACAAATAGCTTATTCCATTGGAGGATGGAAGCCCGTTGATAATGTACCTATTGCGATTTACCTTGTTTATGACGGGCTAAGTGGATTTATGCTGGTAATTATAAACCTGGTAGCTTTTTTTTCGTCTGTTTATGCAATAAAATATATGGAAGAATATACAGGGCAGAAATATTTTTATGTCCTGATGTGTTTAATGATCGCAGGCATGAATGGGGTGGTTCTTTCCGGCGACTTATTTAATCTTTTTGTATTTACCGAAATTTCGGCAAAATCATCTTATGCCCTGGTAGCTTTTGGGGTAAAAAAGGATGAACTGGAAGCTTCTTTCAAATACCAGGTGCTGGGTGGAATGGCTTCTCTTATTATTTTGTTTGGCATTGCCATGATCTATTGGCAAACACAAACACTAAACATGGCAGATATTTCGTATATGCTTCAAAATGCCGAAAACAACATCTTCCCGGTTTTTGTTCAACTTATTTTTATTACCGGTTTTGGGGTTAAAGCAGCTCTTATACCTTTCCATGCATGGTTGCCGGATGCGCATTCATCAGCTCCTTCGCCTATATCTGCAATGCTTTCAGGTGTATTGATAAAAACATTGGGTGTTTATGTTATAATGAGGTTATATTTAAGTGTTTTTCAACTCAACGAGTCGGTTTCAATTGTTCTATTAGCATTGGGAGGGCTATCAATGATAATCGGGGTATTATTGGCTTTTGGAGCCTGGGATCTTAAAAGGCTGCTTGCATACAGCAGCATCAGTCATATAGGCTACATAATAACAGGATTAGGAATTGGAATGATAATGCTGTCACGTGGTGAGAATCATCTTGCAGCTACCCTGGCTTTCACAGGTTCTTTGTTTCATATTGCAAATCATGCAGTTTTTAAAGGATTATTATTTTTGAATGCAGGAGCAATCGAATATGCTGCCAACACAAGAGACATGAAACAAATGGGAGGATTGGCAAAGTTTATGCCTGTAACCCTTACATCATCATTCAGTGCTTCAATGTCAATATCGGGCATGCCTCCTTTCAGTGGATTCTTTAGTAAGTTAATAATAATCCTGGCAGCTGTAATTTCAGGATTTTATTTTATTGCCGGGCTAGCTGTTATAGCAGGTATAATTACATTATCATATTTTATGAAATTCCAGAAATATGCTTTTTACAACAAGCCATCAGGCAAAAGCCCAGTAAAAGAAGTACCCGGATTAATGCGTTTTTCAATGATATCACTGGCAGTATTATGCCTTCTGATGAGTGTATTGATATTACCCGGAATAAGGGATGGTTTTCTGAACCCGGCAGTAAATACGCTTATGGAAACTACTGAATATGCCAGTAAAATTTTGGGAAGATGAATGGCAACGAGTGACGGGTAACAGGTGATTTCAACTTTTCGGGATCATATGTTACCAAAAAAAATGAAAGTATGAACTTTAAATACTATTTATACAAATGAAACCCTCATTAACAAAACGTTCACAAAAGATAATGAACTTAGCGAAGCGATTTAGTGACTGAAGGAAACAATATTACATGAGGGTTATATCGGAACAGGATTACTGAAATACAGACATTTAAGGATGTACTAAACTGTTAATCAATTTAATAACTATAAAATATTCAGATGAAACACATTGGATTATTTATAATATCATTTATTTTTTGGTTATTACTTACATGGACGTTTGAGCTTGCATCTATTGTTGCAGGGCTGCTTGTAGCCGGGTTAACAGCCATTATCTTTGGGAAATACTTTTTTGAGCCAACAAAAAAAGTATTCCAAATACACAGGTATATATGGGGTTTTTGCTATATTTTTATATTTACATGGGAATGTATTAAGGCAAATATTGATGTTGCATACAGGGTTTTACATCCAAGAATGCCTGTAAAGCCATGTATAATAAGAGTACCTCTTAACATTAAAACATCATTTGCGCGTACAATGCTGGCTTGTTCCATAACTATGACACCCGGTACTATAGTTATGGATATTATAGATAACGACATGTATGTGCACTGGATATATATGAGTTCTGATAACCCGGATGAATATGCATATAAAATTGCGGGGAAATTTGAAAAACATATAAAAAAAATATTCGAATAAGTTATGGTAGAATTTTTGCTTTACATACAGGTTGCAATATGTATTTTTCCTCTTTATTGCATAATAAGGGGGCCTTCATTAGCCGACAGAATGGTGGCCCTGGATATTTTAGGAATATTGGTGACGGGGATATGCATAAAGTTGATCATCATAACCGATCAGCTGTTTATGATGGATATTGTGTATGCATGGATAATATTGAGTTTTATAAGCGTATTAACACTTGCTAAATATTTAGAAAACAAAAAGTTAAATGACTGAAATTATAAGTACAATATTTATTGCCATTGGCACATTGGTTAATATTATTAGCTGTATAGGATTGGTAAGGCTGCCGGATCTTTACAACAGGTTGCAGTCAAGCACTAAAAGTGTTACTCTTGGTATATGCAGTATGCTGGTGGGTGTATTGATAAAATACGGTTTTATTGGAATTGGAATAAAAGCCCTTATAGCTATCCCTCTAATATTTTTAACGGCAACGGTTTCTGCTCATGCACTGGCTAAAGGTGCATATTACTTTGGTATAAGGCCGGGGGAAAAGACAACCAGGGATGACTATAAGGGCAACAACAAATAAACTTTTAAGATAAGTAGAAACTCATCTTAATTTTATTTCAGGCTTTATATTTAAGCAAGGTCTATTTCTTTTGCCAGGTAAACATCCTGAATTGCCTGCAGCAATTTTGCTCCTTCATTCATTGGCCTTTGAAAAGCTTTTCTTCCTGAGATCAGGCCCATTCCGCCTGCTCTTTTGTTTATTACTGCAGTGGTAACAGCATCGGCAATATCAGAAGCGCCTGATGATGCGCCACCTGAATTGATAAGCCCTGCCCTACCCATATAGCAATTAACTACCTGGTAGCGGCAAAGATCTATCGGGTGGTCGCTGGTTAAGTCGCTGTATACTTTTTCGTGGGTTTTACCAAACTTCAATGCTTTAAACCCGCCATTTATGTCGGGCATTTTTTGTTTAACAATATCAGCTTGTATGGTGACTCCGAGGTGGTTTGCCTGGGAAGAAAGATCGGCTGCAGTATGATAATCTTTTCCTTCGTGCTTAAAAGCATTATTGCGGGTATAACACCACAAGATTGTTACCATACCCAGTTGGTGTGCATATTCAAAAGCTTCAGCAACTTCAATAAGTTGCCTTGATGACTCCTGCGATCCAAAATAAATCGTTGCACCGACAGCTGTTGCCCCCAGGTTCCATGCTTCCTCTACTGACCCGTACATAACCTGGTCGTATTTATTAGGATATGTTAATAATTCATTATGATTTAATTTAACAATAAAAGGTATGCGATGTGCATATTTGCGCGATACAGCAGCAAGGACACCAAAAGTGGATGCCACAGCATTTGCTCCACCCTCAATTGCCAGCTTAACAATATTTTCAGGGTCAAAATAAATTGGGTTTGGTGCAAAAGAAGCACCGGCCGAATGTTCAATACCCTGGTCAACCGGCAAAATTGACAAGTATCCGGTTCCAGATAAACGGCCATGATCAAAGATCTGCTGCATATTACGCAACACCTTGGGATTTCTGTTTGTGTTATTAACTACCCTTTCAATAAAATCGGGCCCGGGTTTGTGCAATTGTTCTTTTTCTACAGTTTTGCTCTTATGGTTTAATAAATAATCCGCTTTATCACTTAGCAATTTAGTTATATTTTGTGTTGACATAATTATTAATTTTTTTGGTTATATAATATTTTTTAAAGATATACATTTAAACCGGATTTCAAATATAAATACCGGTGCAGGTTATTTATTGCAAATATTATCTTTTTAAAAATTTAAATTTTTTATCAAGCCAATTTTAATTTGTAAGCAACAAACGAATTTATTAAAAATTACGGTTTTAAAAAAACCTTCATTAATTTTTTATTACATTACAGAAAAAACAATTAACAAATGCCGGCTATCAGTAACCCTGGGCCAAAACATCGGCAATATGCATTGTTTTTAGGGCGAGTTTATTGTGTTCGATATAGCTGTTGATGTTCATCAGGCACGAAACTTCGGTTGATATAATAACTTCGGCACCTGTATTAATTGCATGTTCAACTTTTTGCTGAGCCATAGCAATTGATATGGGTTCATTTTTGACCGCGAAGGTTCCTCCGAATCCGCAACACACATCACTATCTTCCATTTCGATAATTTCCAGCCCTTCGACTTTTGAAAGCAGTTGCCTCGGCTCTCCGTTGAGGCCATATTCACGAATTGCCGTACAGGCGTCGTGAAAAGTAACTTTAGAGTGGAAAACCGCACCAAGGTTATCTTTTTTTAAAATATTAACCAAAAAATCGGTGAACTCATAAATTCTGGACGGGAGCATGCGGCTTTCATTATGCAACGATGTATTGTTAAACAATTCCGGGTAATAGTTTTTAACCATACCTATACATGATGCGGAGGGGCCTACTATCAAAGAATCACCACTGAAGTCTTTAATAAATTTTTCTGCAACACACCTGGCATCATCCCAAAACCCGCTATTAAATGCTAACTGGCCGCAACAAGTCTGCCCGGCATTGTAATTAACTCTCAAACCGGCTTTTTCAAGTACTTTAACCATATTCATACCCGTTTCGGGAAACAGCTGATCAATAAAACAAGGTATAAATATATCGACTTCATTTATTTGCATACATGATTAATTATTGGTTTGATAGTTATAATGTTAAGTTTTACAAAGATATAAAAAGTTCCTGTACATTTTGAAAAACGACTTTATATACAGGTTGATGTAAAAAATAGTTTTTTTGATATAAAAATAAATTTAATACTTTAAGCATATATTAACCTCAGAGATTGTAAAATCAGGGCTAATCAGTTATTTTTAGAGTATTGCCGTTGCCTTAAAGCTTCAAAAAGAACAACTCCGGCAGCGATAGAAACATTCAGGGAGCTGGTTTTGCCTTCCATAGGTATATTCATTATATAGTCAGATAATTTTAAACATGCTTTTGATATACCTTTATCTTCTGAGCCCAAAATAATGGCCGTCGGGTCTTTAAGATTAGCTTCATAAAGATTATGATCACTTTTGCCGGTTGCTGCAATAACTTTTATACCACATTCTTTGATAAATGATATTGTTTCGAGTAAATTTTTTTCTTTGCAAACAGGCAGGCGGTTTAATGCACCTGCTGAAGTTTTAATACTGGCAGCATTTATTGTGGCACTGTTTTTTTGGGGAATTACCAGGGCATGAGCCCCGGCACATTCAGCAGTACGGGCTATTCCTCCAAAATTGCGAACATCGGTAACTCCATCCAAAATTAAAAGTAAAGGAACTTCACCCCTGTCAAGTGTGTTAGAAATAACGTCCTCTACCTTCCAATAAGTTATGGGCGAAACTAAAGCAATAACACCCTGATGGTTGTTACGTGTAAATTTATTTAATTTCTCAATGGGAACTACCTGGTAAGGAATATCCTTTTCCCGTATTTTTTTGAACAAAGTCGAGTAATTACTGCCGGACAAGCCTTTTTGAAAAAACACTTTTTCCGGAATACTGCCTTCTTTAATTGCTTCTGCTACAGGATGAATACCATATATAATATTTTCCAAAACTAATTAAGTTTAAAATAATAAATAAAACATTTATTTAATTGTATCTTATATTTAAAAATTGAAATTTATTTGACAATTGGGTTTTGTAATTTATTAATTCTGATAATTTATCTTATAATTTCAGATATATTATCTTCTGATATTATCAATAACTTGAAACCAAATATTACGGTATTCTTCATTACGCGACATTTCAAAACAAGTCATATTCAACGGGGCATCTATTCTGGAAAAGTTGAATTCAACCCTTGGCATCTTCCATTTTTCGTAATAAACCCATCTTTCTGAGCCATTTGTTTTTGCCATATAATCAGGAGGGCCAAAAACAGAATAAATCATTCCCCGGTCAGTTTTCCATCCTTCTTTCCAGGTTGTAAAATATTTGTTTGATTTTTCTATGTTATTATAAAACCTGTCAACAACTTGTCTTCCTCTCATTGGTGTTCCGGCCATTTCGGTCCAGAAAATATCAACGGCACCCGATGGTTCAGAATAAAGTTTTAATGCTTCATACTCTTCACCGGTTGTAAGATAACGTAATGGCAATAACATTTGATAGTCATCTTCAATATAAGGAAATCCTTCATGAAAATAATACAATGCCGCGACTTTAGATACGGTATCATTGTTTTGAGATATTGTGTACAATCCTTCAGCTTCAACCTGCAATTCAGCAATACCATCTTTAAAAGCCAGCCGGAAAGATGTATCGGCTTTTAATTCGGGCATGTACTGATCTTCATCAACAAAAGGCGGCAATGCCAAAGGCCTTTCATTTTCGTTGTATATGTTTACATCAACTTCTTCGGAAATTTCATCTCTATATTTCAAAATATAATTTCCGCTTTGCGATATCATAGGATAAAACATCAAAGATTGATCCTCATCATAAATCTTATAATACTGAAAATTACCATCACCGGATTTATTAATATTGAGTAAGCGGGTGTTGCTTACTTCGCCTTCTATATCAGTCATTTCCAGCTTCATTATATAATTTCTTCCTTCAGGTATATTAATTATAACGCTGTCTGTAATATTTAAACCTGACTGATGCTTTGATGTATCACTAAAAAATTTTGTCAGGCTGTCGGTTAATATTTCACTATCAAACGATTCAAAAACCTTGTATCGAATTTTATAATTTGCTTTATAAGGTTCTTCATCAGACTTTTGAACATAATTAAGCTCTTCAGGCGATATTTTATAAAACAGGGTACTTGAATCAACTGAGTGATGAAAAACTCTGTATCCGGGGTTTAGTTCAAACTTTGTTTCATCATATAAGAAATCAAGATTTTGTCTTGACAATGCAGTATTGGTTTTACAACTATTAAAAAAAACAAAACAAAAAACCGGTAAAGAAAGGATAATAATTGTTTTTAGCTTCATGGCTTAATTTAAATTAATAACTTATACGAAAATACAAAAGCAAATTGAATTTAACGATTTAAAATTCAAACGCAGGATAAAAAAATGGACAAAAACCCAATTTAGTAATAGTTACTTAAAGCGTCAAAATTTACTCTCAGTCAAAAAATAAGCAATAATATCAAGATAAAATTAATCTTAAAAAAGTTTAATGATTTCTGAAAAATTTTTAATATTGTAATGTAATTATATGGTTTACATAACAAATCTGCTTTTGTGTAAACTACTGATTTGTTGATATTTATCACACACGGCTGTGAGTGAGAGGGCGAAGCTGTAGGGTTATGAGAAATCACAAAACACAAATATCAAATAACTGCCGGGCGTAGCGAGACTGTGAATACAAAAAAATTAAACAATGTCTGAATAAACAAATGCCAATTAGCAAAATGGCAAATTCGAAACAAACGGATAAAGAAGCACTTCTTTTCTTTATTTAAAAAACGATGTAATACTTATATGGATACTGTTGATTTACATGTCTATAAAATTGTTCACCGCGGTGAAAAGCGAATCGCTTTGCAATACAACTATATTGCCAATAGCGAATTGGATAAATTGACACGTAGCCTTCCACTAAGTAAGTATAGTGTTAC
>PUKZ01000008.1 GCA_003550725.1 Bacteroidales bacterium
ATATAAAGTTGGGATCAGGTATTTTTTTATCTTATTAAAGTTTGGTTATAGTTAAGTCAATTTTTCTACAATTTTGGCGGAGAAAAGAAGTGCTCCAAACCCCTACTACTACAATAAATAGTATAAATAGAATGTAATAGAATAGAAGGAAGAAGTATCATATCCTTTTAGAATGAAAACCCCTTTTTTGTTGGGCAGACTTTTCGATGGCGGAAACCGTTGGTATGACTGTGTTTGCTGGATTGGGTTAAATTTACAGGAATGTTTCACGTGAAACAATTAGGGTAAAATTAGTACAAAACCCCAGCTACAATATGTATGGGGTATAAAACCCCAGCTAGAATAGTATAAAATTACAAAACCCCAGCGTACAATTTATGTTTTTAAGAAAAAGATAGTTGAAATTAGGCGAAGGCTTGTGTGACGTGGATTTGGGTTGGATTTGGGGAAATGTTTAAGTAAAGTTTTCGTCTAGTATCAAATAAGTGAAAAGTGGTTGAAGCCTTGTGCCCCTTCCTTTTGGGTTGGGTTGTGTACAATTATGTGCACAAAGAGTCTAGTATTAATAGAGTTTCGTTTTCGTGTAAGTTAAGTTTTTGTTTGAGTTTATTCTTTATATACTGTAAGGGAAAATGATTAGACTGTAGGTAGAAAACTATTGATATGTATTGGGGTTGATGATATATTATAATTACCAAGAAAAAAATAAAAGGAGGAATTGGTTATGAGTTTTTGGGATGAAGAAAGGGAATTGGGGCGAGTTGAGAATGGGAATCAGACGGTAGTTATAAAAGAGGTAGTGAAGAGTGGGAAAAAGATGGTTGATATTAGAAAGTGGTTTATGGATAAGAAAACGGATGAGTTGAAACCTACAAGAAAGGGGGTAGCGTTACCTTTAGATATTATGGAAGAGATTAAGAAAGTGTTGTAGGTTTTCTAAAATCTCTCCTCCGCCGTTTTGGGTGGGGGAGGGAAAATTGTGGGGGGATTAAGATGACTAATAAAGAGATGATTACATTGTTGGAGGACAGAAAACAGCAAATAGAACTAATGTTGGAGGAAGAGGATGATAGAGAGTATAAGCTGATGCTAAAAGGAAGGCTGGATGAAGTTACGGATATATTACAAGCTGTGGAAAGAGCGGAAGCAGTAGTAACACTGTAGATAAATATTTTAGAAAAACTATTGCAAAGTATTTGATTACATGATATATTATAATTGGAATTTGGTTGGGAGGTTTCTAACCTTTCCTCCCCCCGTAATTCCTCCTTTTCGATAAAGGGGAGAAGTTAGGCTTCTCCCCATTTTTTATGTTTTAAAAATTTTGTTTTATGTAGATTTTTTCCTAGTATCGTGATAGTGTTAGTTCCGTATATTAGTATTTTGTTGAGTATAATGTTATGTAGATTCTTCTCTAGTATCATGATAGTGTTAGTGATGTAGATTAGTATTTTGTTGAGTGTTTTGTGAAAGTGAAGTTTTCGTGGAGGAGGTACTCAAATTTAATTAGAGTTAAAGTTTAGTTTTGGGATACTGGGAAGAGCAAGGTATTAGACTGTGTTAGAAAAAAATTACACTGTACCCAAAATCAGGGAGGAAAAAAGGAAGGTTTGGAGAATACTATATATACAATAAAATTTAAAAGGAGGAATTAACAATGCTAAAACTATCAGAAAGGTTGACGGAATCACTCATAAGGGAATACGGGGATGAATATCCTCAACACATCCCTTCTGATGAGCATTCAAAGGGATTGAAAGAGGTTCTGGTGGTCCTCATCAATGACTTGGAGGATCTAGGATATGACAAGGAAGCAGGGATAATCGAGGAGGTTTTAGAAGGGATTAACTCAAAGGAAATAACTACTACTCAAGTAGGGTGGTATCTTTACGATTTAATCACAGGAGATTATTAAAAGTAATCAGGGAGGGTTCTTCCCTCCCTATAAATAAAAGGAGGAGTTAATAATGATAGAAAAGATTAATGCGGAAAATGTACCTAATAACCGACTATCTAATGAAGAAAGGAGGGGTGTTGTAAGAATATTAAAACATATAGCAAAAGTAGAACTAGGAGATGGATCAGATGAAATTGCGGTGGAGTTATTTAAAGAGGCAGAAAAAATAGAAAGAGTGGATAGAGGAGTATCTACTGCTGAAATTTCCTACCTAATTAGTTCTATGATATCCAAGGGATTTAATAGCGGATATAATAGTGCTAAGGAACTTTATAATTTATAAAACACAGAGTTAAAAGTGTTCGGGGGAGGTAAGATTACTCCCCCTTGTTTTATGTATAACTTCCTCTAGTATCGTAAATGTACCTTTTTAGTATAGTGAAGTTTTTGTGATGTGAGATAGTAACGTTTTTGTAGAATAGTAAAAGTTAAGTTTTTGTAATTATAATACTAATACACTGTAGGTAGAATTCTATTGCAATGTGGAGGGGTGGGTGATACACTATAATCGAACAAAAAATTGAAGGAGAAATTAAAATGAAAACAAAGATTATAGTATCTAGGCATGAGGCAACAATAAAATTTATCAAAGAAGTTATTCCGGGGTTTGAAACTGCTCCGGTAAGGGAAGAAGTTACAAAGGAGGAAATTAGGGGAAAGGAGGTTGCAGGGAACACCCCGTTAAATTTAGCGGCGGAAGCTGAAAAGGTTCATGCAGTTATCTTTGACGGTAAGCCCCCAAGAGGAGAAGAAGTTGATTCTATTGAGGGGCTAAAAGAAAGGGGAGTTAGGATAGAGACTTTTAAAGTAACCAAGGAGGGGAGAATAGTATGAAAGATTTTAGAACATATAGAAGCATAGAATATAGTGTACTAAATATATTTATGACAGTGTTTGCTTTATTCTTCGCACTGGGGATAGTTCTTGGGGCGATAGATTTCTTCAATGGGTATGGAGAGTACAATTATCTCCTACAATTAGAAGAACTATATGAGTTATATAAATAGAGGGGTGGATAGTCACCTCTCTTTTTTTATTTTATTAAATAAGTGTAAGTTTTGTTGTTATACTGTAACTGCACTGTTGGAAAAATTTGAATATCAGGTTTTTATACTGGGAAGTTATTGTGATGTTTTATGTACTAACCCCTCTAGTATCGAATATGTGTTTCTTCTAGTATAGTTTTGTTTTATGTATAAAAACTTCTAGTATCGTAACAGTGTTTTTTTAGTTTAGTTTTGTTTTTTGTTTTGTAATTTGTTTAGTTTTCGTATAGAGTGTTAGTTTTGTGCTGTATTAATAAAGTCAAAAGTAACTTGAGATAGTTATACACTACTGAGAATAAAAATACTGTCCTATAAATTTTTACACTGTAACAAATTTTTTCCAATAAAAAGAAGGACTTTTGGAAAGAATATCGAATATAGATATATACTAAAAAATAAGGAGGAATTACAAATGAGAATTGAAATTAAAGGAATGACAAAGGTAACAGAAAAACTTAATAGGGTGGTACTACTCACCCTATACCATGAAGAACTTACCGGCTTCATGGATCCGGTTCTATTTCAGGATTATAAGAAGCAGGTTTTAGATGAGGTAATAAATTACCCTCACAAACCTGAGAAGGGAGAATGGGAACGCCTCGAAAAAATGATTACTGAGATCGCCGGAATTATTGACGATCTCGACTTTTTCGAGGAAATGCTTAGGTTCTACAGCTATGAAATAACCATAGCAATGGTAGGACCGAAGAATTACACACCTGACTTACAAATGGAATTTAACGAAATGGTCGAAGATATAATGACAGGTTAAGCTTACAGGGGAGGGTAAAACCTCCCCTTTTTTACACTGGGAAATTATTGTAAAGTAATTGTAAAATGTGAAATGTGAATTGTGAAATTAAGGGTGGATGAATTAAGTAAGTTTATAAAAAGTGGGGCGGGAGGATAAAAATAATTTTACACTGTACTGGAAAATTTTTATAAATAGGGAGGATTTTAGGGAAGAATATAGAATAGATATAATATAAGAAAAAATTAAAGGGAGGAATTAGAATGAAAATGACAAACAAATATCAATTAGAGGTTATTCTGAAAGGATTTCTTTCTGAAACCCTTAATGAAAGGTACTCCCATCCTATAATGGACGGTAGAGAGGAAGAGGTTAAAGAAGAGTTAGAGGATGGATTAGCTTTCATTAGCATTCTATTAATGGGTTCTCCTTCCTCCTTTGAATTGAGGAGGGAGATAAGGAGATATACTAAAAGGAGAGACCTTTATTCATTCTATGAGAAGGTAGACTTACACTTCTCATATATCAGGGAGCTTTTAGGAGAAGAAGGGGGTGGAGAATTAGAAGGATTCCATGAAGGACTACAAAGACTATTAAAAGACTAAGAGAAGGGGGAGATCCCCCCCCTTTTTTGCCCTGGGGAGATTGTAAAGTAAATAGTTTCATTCTAAAAGTCGGCGGGGGGAAGGAGAGATTAATTAAACTGTTTTATGTAGATAGTCTCCTAGTATCGTAAATGTGTTTTTTATAGTGTAGTTTAAGTTTTCGTTTATAAACCCAGTAACAGTAAAAATAAAGTTTTGTGGCGGGAAGAAAGAATAACAAAACAATAGTAATCTATCCCTTTTAGAACAACCAAATATATAGTTAGAAGTTAGTTACAAGTTTTTAAAAATAATGTTATGTATAAAAAGTTCCTAGTATCAAAGAATGTTTCGTTATTTTTGATTATTATATAAAATATTATAATTATATATAATTGACTATACAATTATAAAATAATATAAAAGTCATATTTTTGTGGCTTGAATTTTATATACAATTCAAATATTATAAAATTTGTAACTATATTATTTTAAAATTATATGAATTTTATATACAATTCAAATAATTCAAAAATTGTATACATAAAATTATATACAATTCAAATAATTCAAATAGTTTCAAAGAGAATTTATAATTTTATATACAATTATATAATATTCAAAAAATTAATTTGATGATTTCTTCCCAGGAATTTTTTTATTACTTTTTTGAAATTTTTTTGAATATCAGGAAGGACTTTTGGAAAGAATATAGAATATAGATATATAAGAAAATTTCATATTGATTCTTTTTCCTGCTAATTCTTTTTAAGGAGGTGAAAACACTAGCAGGGAGCAGGATTAAGAAGAATATGAAAGAAAATCAAAAAAACAGGAGGAATTAAAATGAAAGAAGAATTACAAGAAAAAAAGGTGACAGAATTGAGAGAGGCTTGCAGGGAAAAAGGTATTACAGGTTATAGCAGGCTAAGAAAGGATGAACTCATTAACCTGCTAGAAGAAGAAATAAAGGAAGAATCAAAGGAAGAATCAAAGGAAGAATCAAAGGAAGAATCAAAGGCAGAAGAAGAACCAAAGGCAGAAGAAGAAACTGGTATTACA
>PUKZ01000032.1 GCA_003550725.1 Bacteroidales bacterium
TCCCAGGGCAGCCCGTGGGCGTGTTCGATGCAGTGCAGCACCCCGGCCAGCCGGGCAGCCTGCCCCGGCGCTTTCCCGGCCCAGTCGGTGGCGTGCTCGAAGTCGCCACCCGGGCGCATGGTCGATTCCATGAACCGGGCGAATTCCAGCCAGGCTTCCCGGGCCTCGCGGCTCAGGCGGATAACGTGCCGGCGTGGGTTGCCGTCGTCATCGGTGGCCAGCGGCCAGTTCAGCATGGCGCCCACCCCGGCCGAATAGGCGGCTTCGGTGGCGGCCCCCATGGGCCGGGCCTCCAGGGTGCGGAACCCCAGCGGCGAAGGGGGCAGCAGGAACAGGAACCGGCCCAGCAGCCCCCGGCCCCGGAATCCCGGGCGCGTGGCCAGCCCGCGCAACAAATCGGGCTGCGGGCTTAGGCCGATACTCAGCAGCGGCTCGCGCAGGAACACGGGCGGGCGGCCGCCACGGTCCACCCGCTCGGCGTCACCGCTCCAGGCTTTCAGCACCAAATCCAGATTGGGGATACCGGAAGAATACCGGCCGGCCAGCAGGTCGAAGATTCCGCCCTCGCTCGATAGCCACGCCATGTTTTCCCCGTGCAGCCCCAGCAGCGTTCCCAGCCGTTCCGGGGTCGCGTCACTGGTCCACAGTTGCGGCGGGGTGGGCACCAGCGGCATATCGGCCTCAAGCTCGGCGGCCTCCTCGGCGGCGGCCCCGTCGCCCTTCGCGGCCTCGGCGCGTAGGCGCTTCACCCGTTCCTGAATGGTCGCCACTTCGGATTTCAGGCGTTTTATCTCGGGCTCCATCTCCCGGGCCTGTTCGGCTTCCCACGCCAGCAGCGGGGTAGCGGCGCAACGCTGCACCCGGCTTTTCCGGTTGCCCGGGGTCAGGGCGGCGGCCACCCACAGGTTCAGCGGCTCGAAGTAGCCAGCGCGAACGCACAGCCGCACGGTTCGGGCGGCGGCCGTGGCCACGGTGGCCAGCACCATTCCGCCGGCCAGCTCGGGCGGGGTTTCGGTATCGGCGGCCAGTTCCTGGGCGAATGTGCCGGCCCAGCCAGGCAGCAGGTCAACATCCAGCCGGGGCAGGCTCGGGGCGTCCAGCGGTATCAGGTCCGGCCACGGGTCGGGCTCAATGGGCTTCGGGTTTACGAATGCGGCGCTCATGCGGCCCCCCGTTCGGCCAGCGCGGCGGCCAGGTCGTTGAAGTCGGTTCCGGTGGCCCCGGGCGGGAACTCGGGGAACGCCACCATGGCGCCGGCGGCTCGGGCGGCCCGGTTCGCGGCCTCGATGCCGGGCGGGTCGCAGTCCCCGCAAACCACCATGGGCAGCCCGGGCCAGCGGCGGCGGGCGCCCACGGCCACGGCCTCAAGGTTCCCGGCGTCGATGGCGGCCAGCACCAGGGCGCCGGGTTCGGCTTCGGCCAGGGTGGCCCCGGTGGCCCAGCCCTCGCACAGCAGCAGGCGCGCGGGTTCCTCGGGCTCATGCACGGGAACGAAGTTGCCGGCCTTGCGCCCACCTTTCAGCAGGCGCTTGGAACCGCTCGCCTCGATGAATTGCAGGCTCCACAGGGCGCGCTCGAAGCCCAGCACGGGCAGGCACAGCAGCCCCTTGTATTCGCGGGCACCATGCGGCCCTACAGCCTTCCGGCGCAGGTATCCATAATCAGGGCGCGCAGGCTTCGCGGCGTCCCAGATTTCCAGGGCCCGGCCGGCGGCGGCCAGGTGTTCTTCCCGCTGGGCCCGGGCCCGGGCAACACGGGCGCGTTCCCGTTCGGCCGCGCGTTCGGCCAGGTGGTCGCGGGTCAGCCGTTCCCCTTCCCCGGGCAGCAGCCCGGCTCCCCGCAGCCATTGCAGGCATTCCGCAGGGGTGGCGGCCCCGGTTTCCCGGGCGACCAGGGCCAGCAGCCCGCCGCCGGTTCCGGCCTCGAAGTCGAACCACGTTCCCCGGCTCAGGTTCACCGCGAACGAACCATGGCAGCCCCAGCGCAGTTCCCGGGCGTTCGATAGCCGGGGGTTGGGCTCGCCCAGCAGGGCCACGGCGGCCGGCTCCATCAGTTCCACGAAGTCAGCCATAAGTCACCCCCAAAACCCGGCCGCGCAGGCAATAGCGAACGAAGCGCACCGGCCGGCCGTCTCGGTCCTCGCCTTTCAGCCACTCGCTTTCGATGTCCAGCCCGGCTTTCCGCAGGCGCTCGATAGCCTGCGGACCGGAAAGCCCCAGGCGCGGCCGGCGCTTGACCAAATCAAACCGGCTCGCAGGGGCGCGGCGCAGGGCGTCCACCATCTCAAGGGCGGCGGGGCTCAGGCGGATATTCAGCGGCTTTCCATTGGGCGGGGCGTAGCGCAAAAGGCAGAACCCCGGCGCGCCGGTTTTGGTATGATTTTGGGAACGCTTGCCGGCGTTTTTGCTTTGGGCCTCGCCCCGGTTCCCGGGTGCGGGGCGGCTTTTTCGTCTTTCAGCTTTCATCGTCGCCACCCCGCATTTTCTCGGCATACAGGGCCAGGCTTTCGCGTGCCCGGTCGGCTTCCCGGCACAGCCAGCCGAACACGCGCGCGGTGTTGTCGTTCGCGTGGTGTTCGGCCAGTTCGCCGGCCACGGCCGCAACGTCGGCCAGGGTCGCAACGGCCGAATAGATTTGGTCGATGGGTTCGCGGTTCATCAGCGCACCTCCGCGCGGGCGGTTTCGCTTGTGCGCTCGGGGGGCTTGCGGCGGGTTTTCCTTCCGGCTTCCAGCAGGCGTTCCCGGGAATCAGCGGGCCAGATCAGCCGATTGTTCGGCAGGCGCTGCGGGCGCAGCCCGAAATAGGAACCGGCGCGGCATAGCTGCACGCGGATTCCTTCGGGGGTCACGCCGGCAAAGTCGGCAAGTTCGCGGGTGGTCAATCCGCTCGGGGTGGGATTTTGTTTCATGTTGCTGCACCTCCGTTAATGTTGGGGTGCAGCCACTTTCCCGCAGGGGGTGCGGGTCCAGTGCAGGGCAGTGGGCCCGGTTTTTACTTTCGTGGGTCGGTCGTGCGGCGCCTTATGGTGTTATAGGACACCCCCATTTCCCGGGCGGCGCGCCTTCGGGCATCGGTCAAAGATAGATGCGGGGCGCGTTCTAGGATGGCACCCACGGCGCTTTGATACTCGGCCCACCGCTCGGCCTTTTCCTCGGGCGTGCCGTGCGTGCTGGCGTGCCCGTCGCGGGCGGCGCGCTGCACCTTTTCCCCGGTCGCGGCGCAGGGCTCCCAGGGCTCGGCGTGGGCCCGCGCAAGGTTCACCCCTAGCCCGATGGCCCGGTCCAGCACCACAAGGGCCTGGGCGGCCCGTATGCCCTCCACAGAATGCACGGCGGCGCGGATACCGTGCAGCACGGCCAGCGCGCGTTCCTGTTCGGGCGTGGGGCGAAACGTGCCCGGGCGCGCGGCCGGTATGCCCAGCACTAGGCGCCGGCATTCGTTCAGGGCCATGGCGGGCCGGCCCGGGTCCAGCCAGGCGGGCGGCTCCAGTTCGATGCGATACCAGGCGCGCACCTCCGGGGGCAGTTCCTCCAGGGCGCGGCCCAGCCACGCCCGCAGGGCCACCAGCAGGCGCCGGCCGGTTTCCTCGGGGCTGCTGAAGCGCGCGGCCTCGGTGGCCGACACCGGCCGGGGCGGCTTCCCGCGCCAGAATAGCCCGCTCACTTGACGGCCCTCAGGCGGCCGGCGCCCGGTTCGGGCTGGGGAATGCCGGCCTCGGTCAGAATCCAGGCCTCTAGCTTCGTGTGCCACAGGCGCAGCAGGTCCAGCGGCCGGCGCCGGTAGTGCTTTTCGGCCAGGGCGCTCGGCTTGTGCCCCATGATTTGGGCCACCACGCCCACCGGGCATTCCACCCACTCGGCCAGGGTGCCGAACGAACGGCGCAGCCCGTGCAGGGTCAGGTGGGGCAGCCCGGCACCGGCCACGGCGCGGGTGTGTTCGTTGTTCGCCTCGCTCATGCGGCCGTGCTTGGTGGTCGGGCTCGAAAACACCCACGGGTTCGGTTCCCCGTTTGCCAGGGTGCGGCGGGGCAGGGCGGCCAGCAGCCCGGCCAGGTACGGGGGCAGCGGTATCACTCGCTGGCCCTCCACCTTGTCGCGGATGGTCAGCGCGCCCCATTGAAAGTCGCAATCGTCCCAGCGCAGCCCGGCCAGTTCCTCGCGGCGGGCGCCGGTCAGCAGCAGCCCTTGCAGGTAGGCGGCCTTTACCGGGTCGGCAATGGCGCGCACGGCCGCGAACCACGCCGGCAGCTGTTCGCGTTGCAGGCAATCGTCGCGGGTGCCCACCTTCGGCACCTTGCGGCGAACGTCCCGGCTCAGCACGCGGCCCGGGTCCGCCAGCCCGGCATATTCCGGGCGCCCCTCGGCCCAGCGCAGACAGGCGCGCAGCAGCCGGAAGGCGCGGGCGGCGAAGGCGGGGCGGCTCTTGCGTTCGTTCTCCAGCCAGCGTTCCAGCCGGGCAGGGGTCAGGGCTTCCAGGCGCTCGCCTTGCAGGGGGTGCAGGGGCCCGGCCTTGCTCTTGCGCTTCCGGTTTACCGTGCGGCCCGGGGCGGCCATGGCCTGTTCATGGTCCCGCTTATAGCCCTCGCTCCATTCTTCGGAACGGGCGGCAACGTAGGCGGCCCACACCTCGGCCAGCGTCACCCCGGCGCGGGCCCGCTCCAGGCGCTCGGCCTCGGTTGCAGCCACCACGGCGGCACGTTCGTTCCGGGGGTCGATACCGGAATCCACCAGGCCACTCAGCCGGCGGGCTTCCTCCCGGGCGCCTCGCTGGATCTCCACGCGCTCGGCCCCGGCCCCGCTCCATACGCTGTTCAGGGGCCAGTCGGCCCGGTTGCCGATGGTCACGCGCACCGCGCGGCCGTTCAGTTTCCTTTGCCACACCCACGCCACGCGCTCGCCTTGCCCCCGCAGGGCCAGCCCCGGGGTCGCGGTATCCCACAGCCAGGCCTCGCGCTTCCCGGGCGGGCACGCGAATTCCGCCACGCGGGCGGCAGTGAATTTCGTTCGGGTGGTATTCTTCGATTCAGCCATGGCAGCCCCCTATCGGTTGCCGGTGGTTAGGGCCCCGGGCGGTGGTCGCACACCCCCGGGGCTCGCTTGTTCCCGGGTTCCTGGGGCAGTCTCAGGAACCGCTCAGGAACCCCCATGGCCTAATTTACGCGCATTTAGTCACATTATCAATCAGGGCAAGATTCCGATAAATCACTGAAAAACAGGCATTTGATAATGCGCCTTAATGCTTGTTCGGGTTCAGAATCGCTGACTTAAAATCCGCTGGCCGCAAGGCCGTGCCGGTTCGATTCCGGCCGTCCCCACCAATTGAAAACCGCGGTTTATCGGATAGTTGGGCCTTCGGTATCATGCTAGTGCGCCATGCGGAA
>PUKZ01000173.1 GCA_003550725.1 Bacteroidales bacterium
CCTTAATAACATCTGTGCTTATTCTTCTATTATGTGATTCGAAATGTTGTTTTATAAACTTTTCGTAGTTCTTTAAATCAATAGGCTCTAACTGCATTAGTTGAGCACTTTGGTAAAATGGACGAGATTTTTCGGCAAACATCATTTGCATCATATTTTTATGGCTGCCGCTGAAAATAAATCTTATTGTAGGGAACTGCTGCATCCATGTCCGAAAAACAGCCTCACCGTTTTGCTTTGGATAGTGCTTGATTTGCTGGAACTCATCAAGCGCAATAAGTACAACCGCCTTTCTGCTTTGCAGAAAATCGCCAAGTGCTTCCAGTGATTTTTCAGGTACGCCATCTGCTTTCTTAAAACCAAAACCGATTGTTGGAGCTCCTGTATTAGGGTCAAAACTAAGCTCTAACCCAATCGAACTGATCAGTTTAACAATTTTTGCCGAAATACCACCGTTTGTTTTGCCGTATTTATTATATACAGCTCTTGTAATATTCAGTATTGCATCATCAATAGTACGCGTTCCCAACAAATCAATATATAAGGACTCGGCTTTTTTCTGTTTTTCCAGATCATCAATAAAACACCGGATCAGGGCTGTTTTTCCGTATTTGCGCCAGGAGTAAAGCACAACATTTCTTTCATTCTCAAAATGATTTTCCAGTTCTGCCAACTCCTCTTCTCTATTGCAGAAATAGTCTTTTCCGTAGTATCCTGCGAGTAAAAACGGGTTTTTAAGTTGTCGTTTCATGTTTTGTTGTTTTCGTATTTTGCGTTACGTGAATTACATTACGCAAGTTACGAAATTAATTTAATTTATGAGAAAGTAAGTTGAAAAATTATTTTTTAAGCCCGGAGCAACACCCCATGGTAATAGGCCATCCAAGAAACACATCAGCCTTATCCAAAATCATCGTATTATCTCAACGCGTTTTGTTATTACCTCATCGGGGATGTGTATTTTCATAAAATAAACTCCCGGTTGGAGATTATTGACGTTTATTTCTATTTTGGATTTATCAAAATTGCGACTGATTACTTTTTGTCCGCTAATATTTATCAGGCTGACTTGTTTGATTATCTGGTTTGCTTCAACCATAAACTTAGTGCTTGCCGGATTGGGATATATTTTGAGCAAAGCTTTATCATGATCTGCAATTTCAGTAACATCCATAAAGTCAGCAATAAGGGTCACATCATCGGCCGGCATACTTACAGTTGTTTCTTTTGATCCGGGATCATCAACATTGTCTGTATCGCCGGTCCATTCGACAAACTCCCATCCCTGATTTGCTACGGCTGAAATATTGATTTCTTCTCCCATATTATATTCTCCTTCCCCTGTAAGATTACCACCTTCTGTGGGGTCAGCTTCAAGTGAAAGATGAAAATAGATCATTTCGAAATTAGCGGTAAGCTCAATGTCTTCTGCCGGCATAGTTACTTCAGTTGTGTCAGAATATGGATTATCAACATATTCGATATCGCCGGTCCATTCGACAAACTTCCATCCCTGGTTTGCGGGAGCTGAAATATTAACTTCCTTACCTTCAGTATATTCACCCTCGCCTGTGACATTACCACCTTCCCCGGGACTTGCATGAAGGGTAAGACTATACATTGGTTGGCCACCAACAGTTGTTTTTAAGATAACTCCGTTTTCACCAACTGCATAGCCGTTCAACGAGTCAACCAACATAATATCATGAAGAAAATCAAAAACATTTGTTGTCTGCAATTCCCATGTATCACCACCATCTTGTGTTGCAAGAATTGCTCCGTGAGATCCTGCGGTAAATCCTGTATGTTCGGATGGAAAATCAATGGCACGAAGCCCTTCATGAACAAATTCGAATACACCAATTGTGTTCCAGCTATTTCCGCCGTCTGTTGAATGTGCAATAGCACCCTCGCCAGTCCATAAGTTCCCCGCAATAAAGCCCTCATATGGGTTTATAAAAAAAACATCATTGGCAGCTCCCTCGGTTATAACACCATTAACCTCATAAAGAAAAGATATATTTTGCCATGTCTCTCCACCATCATCGGTTTTGTAAATAGTTGGCTGAAAAATCGGACTCTGTCCGCTCAAATATCCATGATCTGAATCCAGCATATGCGAACCCTGCAATCCAAAACCCATATATCCGGTTTGATAAGTTGTCCAGCTCTCACCAATATCATCAGATGTGAGAATAGTTTGTTCTTGACCACCTATTATTCCCACATCATCATAAAAAGAAACCGTAAGAAGATCAACATTAACATCAATAGATACAACAGACCAGTTGTTTCCTCCATCGAGAGTGCGTACGATTAATCCATTAGCGCCTGCTACCACTCCGGTATCAGGTGATAAAAAATGAATACCATAAAAATCGTCAGTAAATTCAGATACATCTTCCCACGTTTCACCCCCATTGGTAGTTTTCAAAATAGTACCGTTATCACCGGCTACATATCCCGTACTGACATCCAAAAAATGAACAGCCCGAAGAGTAGACGATGTGCCGGAATCGAGTTGTTCCCATCCTGACTGGGAAAATAACAAATGAGATAAAACAAACAAAAAAACAAATGTACTTATTAGATTATTACCTATTTTCATAAAAATACCTTTTTATTTTTATTAATGTTTTTATACCAAATTATTTATGCTTTGTAAAGATACAAATTTTTGCTTTTAAACATGAGGATAACTTATAAACTAATACTTCAAGATAAATCAATAAAAATGAAGTCCATATCTACAAATGTGCACCTATAATATAAAATTAGCATTAGCTATCTCACGATGTAATAGAAACGGGTAATCCTGAAAAATCAAGATTACCCGTTAATGCAAAACTTTAAATACATTTTATACAAATGAAACCCTCATTAACTTAAATGTTCTCAAAAGAATATGTATAAGCATAAGGGTTCCATTGTGATATAAACAGCTGAGGCTAAATGCTTAACAGGCCGGGTTTGTTTACCGGTATTTTAACTTTTCGGCATTATTTACTATCCAAAATCATCGTATTATCTCAACACGTTTTGTTATTACCTCATCGGGGAGGTATATTTTCATAAAATAAACTCCCGGTTGAAGATTATTGACGTTTATTTCTATTTTGGATTTATCAAAATTGCGACTGATAACTTTTTGGCCGCTAATATTTATCAGGCTGACTTGTTTAATTATCTGGTTTGCTTCAACCATAAACTTAGTGCTTGCCGGATTGGGATATATTTTGAGCAAAGCTTTATCATGATCTGCAATTCCTGTAACATCCATAAAGTTAGCAATAAGGGTCACGTTATCGGCCGGCATAGTTACAGTTGTTTCCTCTGATCCGGGATCATCAACATGATCTGTATCGCCGGTCCAGTTTATAAACTGCCAACCTGCATTTGCGGTTGCGCTGATTGTCACTTGATAACCTTCTTCATAATCACCTTCACCATCAACGGTTCCGGCCTCCAGGGGGTTAGCTGTTAGTGTAAGAGTATAAACCGGTGGCTCTTCCCAGTTGACATCTACCGTTTGTGAAGGCTCAGATTTAATTTCACTCAGTACTGCTTTAACATGATAACTGTAGTGACCATAGTCGGGCAACTGATCGCTATAGGTCAACTCAGACGATGTGTCAAGATAAACGCCGTCTCTGAAAATTTCAAAATGATCATATCTTTGTTTCTCCTGTTGGTTTTTCTTTTTTAACAAGCCTTTAACAGCCACTGAATTTTCAGTTACCCTAAAGCCCATATCAGGGGCGTATTTAATGCTTTGCTCACCCATAGTTGAAATAATATGGTTATTGCTGTTTGCAGAATAATTTTGTGATTCCTTAAGAGATATAAATTTCCTTTTTAATCTTTTGTCAAGATAATCAATTTGGGCGTAATTCCATGTTACGGTATTTTCCCCGCTGCCACTATCGTAAGTAGCAAGACCTACATATCCTTTAGAATGGGTGTCATCATTGAATTCTGCGATATAATTGCCATTTATATATAGTTCAAATAATGTACCGGAAGCATTGATTGTTACTATATTGGATGCTCCAAGCCCTGTATTAATATGGGGGGTTGAAGACCAGGATATTATGGGAGTTGGTGTTCCGTTTACCCGTTTCCATACTGAGTATGAGCCGTTAGCAGTGATGTTGAACAGGTAACTATTTGAATTATCATCAAAAAAACCATCGGATCGTATAATACCACTCATGGAGCTACCTGCTGTGTGGCTGGACTTATCCCGCTTAAGCTCAAATTCATAAATAAAGTCGGTGAATTCATAATTGTAATAAGCTGATGCCCATGTATTATCTGAATTACCGGTCATTTTAAGCTCACAGTTTTCAATGGATAATCGCTCATCGGATAATCGCCAATAGCCTGAATCTTCACAGAAGTCATCATAAAAGGCCCCATATTCCCAGTTAAGTTGTACTTCACCGGTTTCATCGTTTAAATCGGCAGTCAGGTTTTGAGGTATAAGAGGCATAGGCAATTCCCGCAAACTTATGTCGTCAAAGTTCCAGTAGTTCAGATTATAGGGGTTACCATCTATTACCCATGCAAGCCGGAAATTTTCAGCGCCAACTCCATGATCAGCGGCTGTGAGGATATAATCAACTCCTGTGGCGGACCAACTGACGGGATTAACCCATTGATCAATCAGGTATTCCGTACCATCGGCTATTGCAACTACTTTAAGAGTGTAAGGGCCACTAAAGTGGGATAGCACATGTTTAAAGGAAAAATCCAGTACAGTAAACCCTGATGTGTTTATAACCGGTGATTTGAGATAATATAAGTCGACTGCCTGCGAAGGGAATAAGTACAGTCGCATTTCGGGTGCGACACCGCCGGCGTAGTTGGTATTTTGTACGGCAAAGTTAGAAATATCCCTTGCCCATCCTGCCGGTATTTGACCAACCGGTACCCCGGCAAAGTCTTCGTAGTAAGGGATGTTTTCCGGGATTCCTTCCAGTGCGATGTCGTCAAAACGCCACCAGTCTAAATTGTTTGGATTACCGTCTATAACCCATGCAAGCTGAAAATCAGCTGTTCCTACTCCATGATCAGCGGCTGTAAGGATATAATCAACATTAGTAGCAGACCAGCTTGTCGGGTTAACCCATTGATCAATCAGGTATTCCACGCCATCGGCTATGGTAACCACCTTGAGAGTGTAGGGACCGCTCCAGTGTTGAAGGAAATGTTTGAATGAAAGCTTAAGTTCGAAATATCCGCCGGTGTTTATCTTCGGTGTGGTAAGATAATATTGGTCTGGAGTCTGCGACGGCGCCAAAAACAATTGCATTTCGGGTATGGCACCGCCGGCGCTGTTGGTATTGCTTACGCCAAAGTTAGGAATATCCCGCGTCCATCCTGCCGGTATTTCACCAACCGGTACCCCGGTAAAGTCTTCGTAAAAGGGTAATGGAATAGGATGGTCGCTCAATTCGAGACACCATACAATGTCATTTTGTGCGGTTCCCAAAAATGCCCACTTGCCGGGATATGCCAGATTGGTAATATCCATTCCGCCGGCAAATTTGCCGCTACTTATACCTGCTACGGTTGTAACATCAAAAGTTTGTAGCGTAGCTCCAGTATTCATGTCTATTTGTTTCAGTAAATTATTACCCGGAGCTGTAATTGAATAAGCCCATAAATAGGGAGTTCCTGGATTAGAATAATTTTCCCAACCCAAGCCTGCCAAGCTGGCAGCCGTTGTCGACAGAACTTCTTGCACGGCACCTGTGCGGCTAATCCTGGTAAGAGGCGGGTCCCAGCCATTGGAAACCCAAAAACCGTCATTTTTGGCATCATAGGCAATGGCACGAACAGTTGATGTGGCAGGTGTGGTAAATGTGCTTATCAAAGTTTTGCTGTCAAGGCATATCTCGAAAATGGTAGAACTGTTGTTCGACCCGTAAGCATAGGTGCCATCAAAAGTCAAGTCTCGTAAATGAGTGGCTCCAGGAATAAAAAATGTCTCAACATAACTACCATCCATTTCATATTTAAACCATTCGTTGCTGTTCCACCTTGCCGTGTAAATATAGTTCCCGTCGGTAATAACAGGATATTCACCGTCAGCATCCCAGGGTGTGAATTCGAAAAGTAGGTCGAAAATGGCTCTGTCGGATTTAACAGGAACTTGTGATGCGTCAGGATCATTAAAATTAACTGTAGCATCAGACCTGTCATGAACTCTGCCGTCTGTTGTATATTCGGCATTAACTCCGGGTTTTTCGCTATAGTTATATGCACTCTCACTTTCAATTGCAAGGCTTTGTCCTTGCAAAAAAGCCGGTATTGCATTAAACAGCATTAAAATACCGGCATAAATAAATAATAGTTTTTTCATGATTTTTGTTTGTTAGGGTTTAATGTTTTTCATCAAAAAAAATATTGAAGTTTACTGATTACAATATACAAAATTTTTGTTAAAATGTCAAAAAATAATATAATAAATCTCAAAAAAAATTTATTTAAAAGAAATTATAATCCGAATTTATAATTAAACAAAAGCTTAAATGTGGTAATTTTTTTAACCTGTCTCCACAAAACCATTAAAACCCTTAAAGAAAAAGAAAGACCCGATAGTGCTAAGCACCATCTGACAGAAAAGAAACCAAATGAAAAAACTAAAAGTAAACTATATGGTAGTTCAGCACCTAATTTCCGGCTCCCGGAAAGACAGAATCTCCCGGATTGGAAATATCTTTTTAGAGAAACTGTGGAAACTCGAAGTTCTTGTTTTTAGAAAACTTGAGCTTCCAGCAGCCTTATGTAATTTACAGATTCAGAAATGAATTAGAAACTCTCCGGGAGGTTAAAGCTAGATTATTTAATTTAAAACAAATCTTATCGGCATATTAAATTGAACCCTAACGTTTTGTCCTTTTTGTTGACCGGGTTCCCATTTAGGCATGTTTTCTACTACCCTAACAGCTTCTTCATCACAACCACCTCCAATTCCTCTTAGTACTTCAACATTAGTTATAGAGCCATCACTTTCTACTACAAAAGATACAAATACCGTTCCTGCTATGCCTGCTTCGTGGGCCTTTGTCGGATATTCCATATTATCTCTCAGATATTCGTGCATTGCCTGAGTTCCACCCGGAAACTCAGGTTCGTCTTCAACAACTTTGAATAGAGGCTCCTCATCATCTTCCTTTTCTAAATCTTCTGATACCTCATCTGTAAGTTCATCATCTTTTGCCTCAGTGGTAACCTCGTCCTTTTTTTCTAGTTCTAAAGGAGATTTTTCTGTACATGACTGCAATATAACAGCTATTGCAAACAGCGGGATAATTGCAAGCATACTAAAAATAGCCTTAGTATACTTTACCTGAAATTTTTTGTTCATCATCATAATACGTTTTTTTAAAGGTGAATAATTAAAAGGATTAGCTATTGTTAACGGTAATTTGGAGAAGGACATATCCAATAGCATTATTTGATAGGTCGTCTTTTCCATTTGCTGTTTAAGAACAAAACTATCGGCTTCGAATTCATGCTGAAGCTTTATTTCTCTCCGTAAATACCAAATCGCCGGATGAAACCAGAAAACCAAAGTCAGCAGCTCTATAAATATCAAATCTAACGAATGATTTTTTTGAATATGGGCTTGCTCATGGATTAAAAGATAATGTAAATTTTTAGCGGTCAACATTTGTTCCGGTATAAATACAAAGCCAAAAAAAGAAAAGGGTGCAGTATTTGATTTCATTGGTAAAACCTTGAAACCTGAAATATCTAACCTGCGATTTATACGGGTACGCACAAGCAGAATAAAAATGCTGCCAAATAAACGAACGGCTAAAGCCAAAGATATACCAAAACTAATATATAATAATATATTTTGTGTGCTTATAGTATGAAACAGGTACCTGCCCGTATTATTTATACTCTCTGATGTCCCTATTATTACTTCAGGCAACCCTACCGGGTATGAGGCTGTTCCAACGGCAATACTATGTAATGGAAATAAACTTATCGAGCCAAATAGTATAGAAGTGATTAATCCAATGAGAATAAATGCACGATTTTGAGAGGGGGTAGCAGATTTTCTTACCAATAACCAATGTATTAAACCTAATATTAAAAGGTAAATTGATGTCCAGAATATAAAATTACCTATTGTTTCCATTTTTTGTTTTTATTTATTAATGATTTAGAATTATATACTGTACTTATTTCTTGCTTTCAATCTCATCCTCAATAATGCGCTTCAGCTCTTCCAGTTCTGAAGCTGTGAGTCCTTTTTCATTTGAAAAAAATGATACCAGTTGCTTAACTGAGTTGTTAAAATAATTATACATTATACCATTCATCATTTTTTTTGTATAAGATGATTTTTCCACTAAAGGATAGTACTCGTGGGTTTTACCATACGCTTTATGCCCGACAAAACCCTTATTTTCCAGTATTCGCACTATGGTTGATACTGTATTGTATGCAGGCTTAGGGTCAGGCATTTTAGCTAAAATATCCTTCACAAAGCCCGATTTAATGTCCCATAGTATATGCATAACCTGCTCTTCTGCTTTTGTT
This sequence comes from Bacteroidales bacterium, assembly GCA_003550725.1. GTDB lineage: Bacteria > Bacteroidota > Bacteroidia > Bacteroidales > UBA7960 > PUKZ01. The sequence goes on from PUKZ01000173.1 coordinate 8,563, forward strand.
AGTTCTTTCATAATGTAAAATGACTTTTAATTATTTAAAATCCAATTCCAATACAAACATACAACTAATTTTTTAGTTGTGCAACTATTTTTTTAGTTTTTTTGAATTTTTTTTAAATTGGTGTCGTTTTGCTTGGCTAAAAAAATTTTTTTAGTTTAAAAAAGTATAACGTTTTACTTATCTTTGAGAAATTTTTTACAGCGATGTATTGAAAAATGCAACAAATAACAACTAAGGTTAAGATTTAGGAGTTTAGAGGTTGAGAAGTCCAGGGGTTTAATGCTTTCAGCTTTCAGCTTTGAGCTTTTAACTTTTAGTTTTTAGTTTTTAGTTTTTAACTTTTAACCAATTTAATAACCATAAATTATACAAATGAAACGCATTAGATTATTTTTCACGATTATCATTTTATCATCAGTAATATTAAAAAGTTGCCAGCCGGTTGATTCGGAATACAGGCAGCAGTTACAGGAAAAAATTGATCAATATGAAGAGGTTTTACTTACCACTGATCTGTCATGGTTAAGTGATTCGGAGCGGGAAATTATTCCTTTGCTAATGACAGCGGCTGATATTATAGATGATATTTTTTGGTTACAATCTTACGGGCCAAAGGAGGAATTAATGGAGCTTATGGATATTCCTGAGGCAAAAAAGTATGCCCTGATAAATTATGGGCCATGGGGGCGTTTGGAGGGTCATACAGCTTTTTATGATAGTTTTGATGACAAACCTCTTGGGGCTCAATTTTATCCTGCCGATATGGATAGTCAGGAGTTTGACGAATGGGATGATGCTGATAAGGACAATCCATATACACTTATTCGGCGAGATGAAGATGGAGGTCTCGTATCATTTCCATACGCTAAAGCTTATGAAGAGCAAAACATGAAAATATCTCAATTACTTAAGGAAGCTGCGAAATTAGCTGATTACAAGCCATTTGCCAAATATCTTAAAGAACTTGCTGAAGCTATAATAACTGACGACTATCAGGATGCTGACAAAGCCTGGATGCAAATGAAAGATAATAATATTGATTTTATATTGAGGCCTTTAGACACAGGGGAAGACCGCTTATTTGGTTATAAAGCGGCGCATAGCAGCTACATCCTGGTGAAAGACCATGAATGGAGCACACAGCTTGAGCGATTTGCCGGATTGGCGCCGACTTTCCAGGCTAGCTTGCCGGTTCCGGAAAAGTACAGGCAGGAAAAACCTGCCGATGATTCGGAAATTTTCGTATATGATGCCCTTTATTATGCCGGACATTGCAATGCAGGCCCAAAAATTATTGCATTACATTTACCCCAGGATTCTAAAACAGCATCTATAACCGGTACTCGTAGTATGCAGTTGAAAAATGTAATGGAAGCAAAGTTTGACGAAATACTTTTACCCATAGCAGATATGATGATCCATCCGGAGCAACAAGAATATATAAGCTCCGATGCATTTTTTCTTCTGACTGCGTTTCATGAAATAGCCGCCCCACTTGGTATAACAAAAACCGTCAACAATAAAGGGACTGTAAGTGGTGCACTGAGAGGACACCACGGTACTATCGATGCTACCGTAACTGACCTGATGGCATTATATCTTATCAGTCAATTACACCAAATGGGTGAACTAACCAACAGAGAGCTAAAAGAAGCTTATGTTACATCATTTGCCAGTGTTATGCGCTCCAGCAGGTTTGGTGCAGCAGGAGCTCATGGTATAGCAGGTATGATTAGATTTAACTTATTTGAAAGAGAAAACGTTTTTTCTCGTTGCAAAGAAACTAATACATACCTTGTGAATGTTAAGAACATGAAATCAGCTGTAGAAAAAGCACTGGAAAAGATGCTGATAATTCAGGGTGATGGTAATTATTCTGCTGCCGATGATATAATAAAAAATGATGGAACTATGCCCGAGAGCCTTAAAACGGACATCGACCGTATAAATGATGCAAACATACCTGTAGATGTCATATTTAAGCAAGGCGAGGACTATTTAAAGTTTTAATATGCCAAAACTCCGGAATATAAAGAACAATAGTAAGTGAAAAGTAATGTTTTGAAAAGCATTCGAAGCGGGCTTTTGTTTTAGCGGCTGTATTATATAATTCTAATAATAGCATTATAAGCACCATTTATAACTTCTGTCATCTTATCAAAATCCAATGTTTCGATAGTGTCTGACGGCAAATGATAATTTGGATTTCTCACGAAAGACGTATCATTAATCATTAAAGCTTTATATCCAAACTTCCAATAGTTTCTTTGATCAGAAAGTCCTGCTAATCCGTTTTCAGAAGGAAAACTAATTACCTGAACATTAATTTTTGAATTCTCGGACATTAATTTTTTTACTTTGTTATTAAATTCTTCAAAAGCTTCGATTCCAACAACAATAATAAAGTTTGCCGTACTTGGATATAGTTTGGCTAGTTCCGGTGATGGAAAAGGTTGTGAATCAGGTTGATCTGAAAAATAACCAATCATCTCATAGCAAATCATACCTATTACATCAATTTTATTATCATAGAGAGACTTAGCATGAATATAGCTTCCCATATCTTCAGTGCCAAAAAACGGTGGCTCTTCTAAGCAATATGCAACGAGTTCGATTGCGTAATCGGTAGCTGGCCTATATTGCCCTATTAACCTTGCTGTTTCAAGCAAGCCTGCAACCGCACTGGCATTATCATCAGCCCCTGGCTGATTGCCATAAACATCATAGTGTGCTCCAATTACTAATCTTTTATCTTTATCTTCATTATAAACGGCGATAACATTAGTATATTCCGTTCTGTCAGCCACCCATTTCTGTTCTTTAACCTTAAGTCCGGCATTAATAAATGCTGTTTTCATATAAGAACACACTTTTCCAAGGCTTTCCGGGTTCCGGTAATTTCGATAAGGTCTCAACCCGGTAAGGAATTTCACATCCTCATAAAGCCTGTCTGTCTGTGCTTTCATATCATTTTTTTAAGTCGCCGGAAAGCTATGCGAATATGATCAGTTAATTAATGCGCGCGTTACCTGGCTAAATTACACAAATGTTGAAATAAAATACAATACTTAAATAACCCACTATAACGGCATTTTTCCACCTATTAACGTTTTTTGCTTTTTGTTATTTTATGCGCACTGCCTAGCAGATTTTCAACCACTTCATCAAACTCCTCCATATTTAAAGGTTTGGTAAGAAACTCGCTCATCCCTTCTTTCATATATTTTTCTCTGGCACCTTCAAAAATATTGGCACTAAGACCAACAATTGGTGGCATTTTTTCTCCATATTTTTCAATTAGCTTTTTTGTTGCAGTTACACCATCCATAACCGGCATTTGAATATCCATAATTACTATATCAAAATCTTCTGGTTTGAACATATCTATGGCTTCTTTACCATTATTTGCCAAACTAACTTCATATCCGCTTTTTTGAAGCAACAATGAAACTATTTTTCTTGTAACATCCTTATCTTCAACAAAAAGTACCCTAATCTTTTCTTTATCTTTTTTTGTTGTTGGTGGTTGCTTATCATCGGCAGTTTGTTTTTTTTGAACAATATCGGCAGTAAAAGTAAACCAAAAATTACTGCCTTTGCCTTTAGTACTATCAACACCAATTTCACCATCATGCAGTTCAGCCAGCTTTTTACAAATTGCAAGCCCCAAACCTAATCCTTCATATTTTTCGGTATCAATAAGATTGACCTGTGTAAAAGGTGTAAAGATTTCTTTTTGTTTTTCGCTGCTTAAACCTATTCCTGTATCGGCAATATTAATTTTTATGGAAATCTTATTATTTATTATTTCACTGTTCTTACTAATAGCAAAGGTCACCTCACCTTTTTCAGTAAATTTAACTGCATTAAAAATTAATTTGTTAATTATTTGATTTATCCTGTTTTTATCGGCAATTAAAATTTTGGGAATTGCCTTATCTATTTTATAAGAAAACTTAATTGGCTTATTACAAAATTTTTTAAATGTATTGCTAGCAATTTCTTTTAGTTCATTAGTTTTAAAAGTTGTTTTTTTAAGTTCTGCTTTCCCTGTTTCAATGTTTGAATAGTCTAATATCTGGTCAATTAATATTTCCAGGTTTTCCGATGAGTTAATTATATCACGTATAAGCTCTTTTTGTTCATTTTTTGTAATATGTTTTTCGATAATTTTGGATGCACCAATTATTGCAGTTAAGGGAGTACGCATTTCGTGGCTTATGCTGGATAGAAACTTTTGCTTAAAAGAAAGGTTTTGTTTTGCAACTTCAACTTCTTTTTCTAATTTTTCTTTTTTTACACGGTCAGTAATATCTGTACCAACAGATTGTAATTCTACAATATTGCCATTAACATCTTTTATTTTTGTATCTGTCCACTGTTGCCATTTTATAGCTCCATCTTTATCTAATGCTTCGTGCTCATAGGCAAGGCTTTCTTTATTGCTTTTAATGAAAGATTCAATGTGATTTAGAATATTTTTATGCGCTTCTTTTGGAACAAGTTCAAGAAATTTTTTTCCTGTTAATTCCCTTTCTGTTTTGCCGAAATACTTACAATATGATTTGTTTACGAAAGTTAAAGTTGTATCGGGCTTAAAACGGCAGATCATTTCTTTTTGAGACTCCAAGACCGATTGTAAAAGTTGTCGATTTTCTTTGAGCTCTAATTCCGCATTTTTTTGTTCAGTAATATCTTCGGCTGAGCAGACAACATACTCAACCGAACCATCGTCCTTTGGTTTGGGAGTTTTGGTAATAGAAAGCAGCCGTTTTTCACCGGATGCATTTGGTACCCATTCTTCTGAGCGGACAGTCTTTTTAGTGGAAAATACTTTTGTGTTTGACTGCCTGCATACCTCAGCAACTTCTTCCGGAAAAATGTCGTAGAGATTTTTAAAAGCAATGTCTTCTATTTTGGCACCTTGAAAATCGGCATGAGCCTGATTTAAAGTTCCATAGGTTGTTTCATCGGTGAGATACCATATTTGAGTCTGGATATTATCGAGAAGAATCTTCTTATTTTGTTCGCTTATCTTGAGCGCTTCTTCCGCCCGCTTTTGCTCGGTGATGTCGATGAGCGTCCCCTGTACGCCAACCGCTTGTCCCTGTTTTATTATGGGCCGGGCCGCAGTTCTCACCCACACGACCTCTCCGTTTTTGGTAGCAAAGCGGTACTCACTCGCCTCGTTTTTCCCGGAAATCGCCTTTTTGAACGATTCAATGCACTCCTGTACATAGTCCGAATGGACAAAATCGGTAAACTGCTTTCCGAGTACTTGGGAAAGTGCATATCCACTCAACGTCTCGATATTGGGAGAAACATAAGTAATCTCGGCTTTCTCATTCAGTGTATAGATGATTTCATTCAAATTTTCGACAAGTGAGCGGTACTTATCCTCACTCTCAAGCAGCGCCTGCTCGGCCCGCTTTCGCTCAGTGATATCCCACCAGGCACCAACTACCTCCTGTGAGCCGTCTTCACCGGTGATAAGTTTTTGTTCGTCAAGTAGCCAGTGGTATTTGCCGTGCCAGTCTTTAAAACGGTATTCGCCCAGAGAGACAGAGCCCTTTCCCAGCAATTCAGGCATAGCAGCGAAGAGTCTACCTGCATCATCGGGATGAACGCATTCCCTGAAATTCTCAAAATTGTCTATAAAGTATTAAGGTTCAAAGCCAAGTACCTTTTTCACATTTTTGTTTACATACGTTACACGGGGGATACCGTCTTCAAACTTGTAGGAATAAATGACTGCCGGGGTATTTGAGAGCAGGGTGTTGAGACGCTCTTCGCTTTGACGAAGTTTTTCTTTTGCCTGCTTCTGTTCGGTGATGTCAACCTGCACTCCAAAATGCCCGGTAATACGTCCTTCTTCGTCATAAATGCAGGTATAGTCTCCCTCAATAATGATGGGTGTTCCATCCATCTTTCGATCACGGAATTCCATATGCCACTTGCCTTTATCAAAAAGTCCCCGCCATATTTCCCGGGCATGGTCAAGATCTTGTTTGAAAAGCTCTCTGACGGTAATGCCTATAAACTCCTCTTCTGCTGCCCCATATTGATCCAGCATCGCCTGGTTTGCCCGTGTCATCCGCTGATGAACTAAAATATATTCCAGCATCTTGTCTTTATCAGTATTTTCATTCCATTCAATGGGTTCATCAAGCATGCACATAAAAAAACCGTAAAGTGACTGATTAAAAAACTTTTCTATTTGTTGCTTTTGAGAAAGTATCTCTTGTTCTTTTAAAATACGGTCTGTAATATCGCGTGCTGCTGCATATATCAGATTATCTTTAGGATAAGACCGCCATTCAATATATCTGTAAGAACCGTCTTTACTGATGTAGCGGTTAGTGAAACTAAGCACCTCATCACCCCTGCCAAGTGTTGCCATAGCATCTAAAGTTGCTTGCATATCATCGGGGTGAACAAATTCCAAAAATTTCCATTTATTCAACTCCGCTGTAGAGTAACCCAAAATTTCGCCCCAGGCTTTATTGGTCTTTATAAAATTCCCCTCCAGATCAGCAATACAAAGCAAATCAAGGTTTACATTAAAAAAACCTTCAAGCTCTTCCTGGTTGGCTTTTAGCTCTTTTTCTGATTTAATTCTATCAATTGTTTGACCAACTGCGTCGGCAAAAGTTTCAGCTAATGATAAATTCTTTATTGCATGGTTTTTCTTAAAAATAATAGTAAAATCACCAATTATAATATTATCTTTTAAAATCTTTATTATAACTACATTGCCGGTATAGAAAGTCTTTTCTATTATTGTGATAATGTTCTTCTTAATTAAACTACCCTGTGTTAAATCTGATAGTTTGTTAAAAACAGTAGTTTTGTTTTTTTTGATTAGTTTTTCTCTGTGAGGATCGTGTTTCCATTTTTTGCCTACAATGTTAAAACCTAGAATTTTTGAAGCTTTTGTAATATTTTCATTAATCCCTGAAATAGCTAAAGTGGTAAAATCTTTACCATTCTCATCAAACTTGTTAAATGCCACATACTGACTATCAGTTAACTCTTGTATTTTTTCACAAAAGCCATGGTAGTTTATATTATTAACAGAAACATTGTTTAAATTTTTTGTAGCTTCGGCTAATATTTTTTGTTTTTTGTTTATCTCGTAAAGCTCATCAATTTTGTTATAAACTTCTTTGCGATCTTCAACTGAGAATATTGCGTAAAACCTTTCATCATCAATAGGTAAGCTAGATACTTTTATGTTAAAAATAGTGTTGATTTGCTTTTTCTTATTTGCCAAAAGGTTTTTATGTTCCTTACCTGATAAAATCACAGGCAGTGAATCTTCAAAAACACTGTTTAGGATGTATTTATATTTTGTTTCCAGGAAAGCAGGAAAAAATTCATATATTTTTTTATCAGTTATATTTTCTTTACCAATACCGGTAAATGTTTCCATCATTTTATTCCAGAATATAACATTGAAGTTATAATCAATAACAAAATAACCAATGTTAGTATAATCCAATACATTAAAATTACCAGAACTCTTGTAATTCTCCATTTTATCAATCACTATATTTCAAATTTTCCATAATGTTTTTAGCCAAATTTTCAAAACTACTAAAGCTGAAAAATATTAAAAAACTTAATTGTACTTCAAAATATTTATTAGTAAACCTTGTTTTTAACAAAATAAATAGTTGTTGGTAAAAGTAAACCTTGTTTTTGTATAATTGCTGGAGTTTTCTCCAAAATATTACCGAATTCTAAAATTGATTCCACCACTTTGTCAAAATATGGCATGTTATAATTTAAGTTAATCCTAAGATAATTATGCAAAGGTTAACAAAAGATTATAAACTTAGCGCCGGCAATCTCACGACCGGAGCGAGTTATAAACCATGAGGACTAAGAAGTAGTAGATCAGATATTAACAAATATAATTTATTGAAGATTATAACTTTAATGCATTTTGCGCAAATGAATATGTATAATTTGTTTTAATTTATAACTTTCCGGTTTACCAACTATACTAAAATTTTACATATATTCTGCTATACAGATTATTTCTTAAATTTTTAAACAAACATAAAGAAAGATATAGATTGCAATAAAATTTATTATAGAGATATTTTTATATATAAATTAAATTTGATGAACAACTCAGCTTAATATCTTATTATCTTCCCTACGAAAAGCAAGTCAAAATCTTCACTGATGAGTTTCCAGTAGTATAATCCGGGTTGTAATGCGGGAATTTCATAATTTTCTTTTGAGGTAGTTGTTGAATGTATTTCTTCACCGGTATTATTGAATAATTCCAGGTATAAAGTATGCCCATCAGGGTTTTTCCAGTGAAGTTTTAATCCGTCTTTATAATCTGCTTCAGGTGAAGTTTTAACTTCTATTGTTCTTCCTCTGTATGTGCCTTGCATGTTTTCATACAACTGTTCAAGGGTTTGATCAGGCTCAAAAGAGGCTAATTCAGAATAGTTCACTGAACCGGATTCGGAGTCAGACACATATTCTTTTGTTTCGTATTCTTTAACCTCTTTATTATCTTTTTCTGTCTTGTCTTTTAAATAAGCGGGCTCATCAATATCAGCAATTTTATTTTGCTCTTCATAATTTTCATGCTGAATGCCAGCAACACCATTTTCATTTTCTTGTAACAACCATTGATTGCTAAATATAACTATGGCGATAACAATTGCTGCTGCAGCTGCTGTCAGGGTTATAATAATTTTTCTATGTATTGGAATTGTTCTCCCTGATTTTTTATCTGAAATATACTTATTTAACTCAACAGGAATATTCACCTCGCCTGTTTCCGAAACTATTTCTGCCACATTTAAAACCTCTTCGGCACACGAATCGCACTCTTGCAGATGATGTCGTATATCCTCATGCAGCTGAAAGTATGTACCATCGTTTAATGCATCTGAACATATTGCAACTTGCTCTATGCTTAAGTGCTGATCTTTATTTTTATGTGTCATATTTCTGCAAAACTCTTGGTTATTAGCGGTTAAATTGCATTTCTAACATAATGCCTATAGTCTCTTTGTTGTGGCGCTCTTTATTTCCACCATTCATACGGTAAACCAAAGTATCAATTTGTTTGTTGATCCACATTCTGACTGCATCTCCACCAACTTGCTTATTTTCAACCAATAAAACTAATTCAGCGAGCCTTTCTGTTACAACAGCTTTAGATAATCCTTTTCTATAACCCAATATTTTCAAAGCTTGCTCTTTTTTATTACACCCTGTATAATCAATGATAACATCCTCCTGTATAGGAATATCAAAATAATATTTCAAAAACAATAAAACTTTGGAATGGCTTCCATTAATTAACATTATTAAATTGTAAAGCCTATTTAACTCTTCCCTGACAAGTGTCTGTTTAGCAGTGTCAAAACTAACCGTGGCATCCACCAGGGGAAAACTTATATATTCATTATCCTTAACTGCATACCAGTGTTTTTGTTCCTGTCGAATAACTTCGCAACACATACGGTTTATAACTGCAGTATAGTAAGTAGTTATCTTAGCTCTACCATTAAAAGAACTGTTTATCTTATCCTTTTTTATGAGAAATTTTTCAACTATTGATCTCTCAACATCGTCACGTTCTCTTTCAGGTATAACACCTTTTGAAACATATCGCGCTACAACTTTTGACGATATTGACTTAATTACTTTTAAAAATTCTCTCTGCCTGGTATATAATTGGTTGCTATGATGCATCGATTTTGAAAAATTATTTGCAAAAATAATTCTTTTAAGCAAAAAGAAAGAATAATAAGCGGCAAACAACATTTTTCATAAACTCTTAAGATTTATTAAGCCATGATGCTTAGGTGGTTATACAATATAAATAATATCAACAACTAAAAATCCACATTGATAAAAAATATTTTATAACCTTTCTGACATTGTAAGATATAGAAATTTTTCATTAAAACTCTGATAGAAATATAAAATAAATAATATATTTTCGCCTCACTTTTTTCAAAATCGATATTCTATGTTAAATGTTTTTAAGCTAAATAAGGCATTATTCACTGTTTTATTATTTAATTTTATTTTTTCGGTTTCTTTTTTATATGGTCAGTATACTCCATTTTACTTCACAGAGCGCAACATTACAGAACACTCATTTTATCAGGATTATTTAGATTTAATTGATGGCTACAACCGGGGAGAAAGCTATTCAGATATTATTAATGAGATGGATACCCTGGCTATTAATTGTTTAAATCAGTCTGATGGTATTCAATTTTTATTTTTTAACAATGAAATTGCCAATTTATACCGGCAGCAGGGCAAGTTTTTTGAGGCATATGATGTTCTTGAAAGCAGCATGGAAAACTTCAAAATAGAATATGATACTATTCATATGGAATATCTTGTTTCAATAAGACTTTTTCGAACTACACTAAATAGCCTTCTGCACAGGCCCGAGGGATTCGACCATAGCGGGGAGAGTATCAACGAGTTATTTCAGGCTCAGTTTGATTTATTAGAAGCATTGAATAATGAGGGAGAGCCACTGCGAAATACACTGATTGATTATGGGTTACATTTACTTCGGCAAGGCAAAACTGAAAAAGCAATCCAAACCTTCTATGAAGCGCGAAGCATGGCACTTGAAGCAAATGACCTTGCCACTCTCGCTGTAGCCGACTACAGTATAATGAATAATATCAATATCTCCTATGATTTAAAAAAAACCCAAACTGAAGTATTAAAAAACGATATTGAGCTTTTTGAATTAAACCAGGCTTCTATACCGGTATTGCTTTATAGTACCTTCATCCAATCAAAAGTTAGTTACAACTACTTCCATGATTTTAATAACACTGAACAAGCAATATATTATGCAGAAAAAGCAGCTGCACTATTAGACACTTTAAGATACCCATCACATAATATCAGAGCATCAATTCATGGAAACCTGGCTTTGTATTATTCAGACATAGATGACTCCGAAAAAGTTTGGCAACATGCTCATATTACACGCGGCATTATAGAATCTCAACCAATGTCTCATTATAATCGTGCATTACCATACGTTCTTTTAGCTGATGCCGCCATACCTTTTTCGACAGATTCTGTTTTTACTTATTTATCTGTTTTAGATACATTGGAAGGAAAACAATTTTTTGAAGACAAAATAATAGAAGTCAGGGCAAAAGCTCACATGGAAAATGGCGACTATGCAAAAGTCGCAGAGTTAGTTCTTACTGTTTTCGATAATTATGATATAGTAGGTAATGCTAAAGTTCCAAAGATTTCATCATCTGTGGATTATATTAATCAGTTCTACTTTTTGAACTTGCTCCAGCAAGCATATAAAAAAAAGGAATCAGTATACCAGCACGAATACACAACTGCTATTGTCGCTTTGATAGAACTTCAAAATAAGCTTTTCCGGGAGATAGTAACTGAAGATATTTTTGGTTTTGAACCAACCGGGCTGGCTCAGATCTATAATGAATTCCTGGAAAATGCCTTGCCATACATGTTTGCTCCCGAAAGAAAAGATTTTGTTAATGAAAAATTTAAACTTGCTTTTGCATCAAAGTCTTTACATCTAAATAACCTGATGGCTAAGAAAAAATTCCAATCTCTGCTTGAAAGCGAGACTGATTTGTTTAACAAACTTCTTAACAGTTCACTGGAAGTTCAAAAATCCAGAAACCGTTTAGCTTCCAGCTCCCAATCCGACCCTGATGACGTTTATTTAAAAAAAATGGACCTGAACAGCAAGTTGATAGATTATTTTATGCTCCGACATGAGGTTAATGATATACATAGAAGCCGGATCAAAAAGCAGTTTAATAATAACATCAAAATTGCCTCATTGAAAGATATTCAGTCTCAACTGGAAAATGATGAAGCATTATTGGAATTTTTTGTTATGGATAATTCATGGGGGCAAATACTGGTGTTGCCCGATACTACAGTTAGTTTTTACTACAAAGATGAAGAATTAATGCCAAAAATTGAAAGCGAGAGATATAATTTGTTAACCGGAAGAGAAACAACAGATTTGGGCGATGTTCTTTTCAAAAATATTTTTACGCTTCTAGAAAACACGAGTAAGTTGGTTATCATTCCTGATAAAAATTTAAACCACACTCCGGTTGAAACCATGAAAGTTAACAACAAGATGTTGATTAAAAACTTTTCAGTTTCTTATGCCTATTCTGCTACGCTTTGGTATAATTTACGTAGGGAAAGAAGTAAAACGAGTCCTGAAAATATGCTAACAATAGCGCCAACGTTTGTTGATCCTCTTGAACAGGATCAGATTATCCTTTCAGCCAGCTATCGTGGCAATGAATCCCTAAAAGCTTTGCCTTTTAGCCTGAAGGAAATTAAAGGCATTGATTCAATTATGCAAAATACCATAAACGATATCCAACATCTGTATGCCGAGAATGCCACTTTTTATAATGTAAAAAAGAATATTAAAGATTTTGATATAGTACATTTTGCAACACATGGTATAGTAAACCCGCAATACCCTGAGAGATCAGGATTATATTTGTACCGGGAGGTTATCAAGGACACAGATCAAACTGAAACCGGATTTTTAAGCCTTGGAGAACTGTATAATTTGGATTTAGATACTGAACTGGTGGTTTTAAGCTCCTGTAATACCGGCCGGGGTAAACTTGTGGAAGGCGAAGGTGTGGTTGCTTTGCCAAGAGGTTTTATACTTTCGGGTGTGCCAAAAGTAGTAGCTACTTTATGGAAAGTACATGATGAGAGAACTAAAGATATTATGCTACTATTTTATGAATATATTGCAAAAGACTACGAATACCATGAAGCATTAAGACACGCCAAGTTGGATGCTATAGACAAAGGATATCTGCCAATGGATTGGGCAGCATTTATAATGATTGGGAGTTGACGAGAGTACTATCATCAACTACTCCATCATGGTCTGGGAGACTGCTTTCAAATTTGATCAGGGCTGCAGAACCATCAGTAGATAGTTCCACTATAATAAACTTTGCTAAAAGCATGCTAAGCGATCAAAAAAGCCACCTACGGAGCAAATCCGCAAATGGCTTTCTGTCTTGTGACTCCGCCAGGATTCAAACCTGGAACCTCCTGATCCGTAGTCAGGTGCTCTATTCAGTTAAGCTACGGAGCCGTTTTTGAAGGTGCAAATATAATACTTTTTTTAAAATTACAACCCCCTTATTACTTTACCTTTAGCAATGTCCTAATCAAGGTTTAAAGTAAAAAATGCTTTAATTATCAAAAATAATTAAAAAACTATAAAATATCCGGTGTGTTCTAAAATAAAGTAAAAATTTCTTGGTTATTAACTATATTTTATTATTTTTGTAACCTAACAAAAATGCGGAAATTGATTATTTTTGTGGTTTCAATATTATAATTAATAATAAATAATATGAAAAGGTTACGAATCATTTCGATAATAGCAGTAGCAATAATAATAAATTTCTTTTTTTATTCTTCTGCACACTCGCAGTTGTTTGCATCTCCGGAGAGCGGGCTTTTTCATAATAATTCTTCCACTGACCTTAACCTCCGGGCAGGAACAAGTTTCATGACAGGTTTTGGAGGAGGGTCTCTCTTTTCTCATACTGTTGCTCCTTCTGTTAGTCAGGATATTTCTGAAAATTTTTCAGTTCAGGCTGGAACGGTTTTTACATCCTCTTCTTTTTCATCTGATCAGAAAAACGCCTTCTTTCAAGGTTCAGGTATATCTAATGAACATAGTCTTTTTCAAAACAACATGTATAGCAATCTTTCCTATGCAATAGGTTCATACAGGGTAAATAAAGACTTAACACTTAAGGGAGGTGCTTATTTTGAGTCCTCAAATTTTGGCCGGCAACTACAAATGAACCCCCAGGCATTCAACATGGATTCAAAAGGTATGATGATGGGTTTTGATTACAAAATTAACGATAATATGCGATTTGGTGCTGAAGTTAACTTTCGTTCAGGATATTCACCATATTCAAATCAACTAAATCCTTATTCATTACACGGATTTGGCCAATCACCGTTTAATAACCGGCCGCTTTGGTAATACACCAATTACTAAAATTTTTGTAGAAGTATGGAATATAAGATTTTTGCAGGGGGAGAATTTATTAAAAGTTCCTCTGAGTATAACGTTATTAATCCTTATGATGGCACCTCTTTTGCCAAAACCTGGTTTGGGGACAAAAGCATACTGGAAAGCTCTATCGAGCAGGCTATTAAGGTTAAAGACGAGCTCAAGGATATGCCGTCATATCAAAGAAGCTCGATTTTAAATTACATAGCAGCCAAAATAATAGAAAATCAGGAAGATTTTGCATCCATAATTGCACGTGAAGCTGCTAAGCCGCTCAAATACGCTTTAAGTGAAGTACAAAGAGCTGTACAAACATTTTATGTTGCTGCCGAAGAAACCAAAAGGCTGCCTCGCGAATATTTGAGCTTGGATTGGACATCCGGTGCAAAAAATAAAGAGGGCCTGGTAAAATATTATCCTATTGGCCTTGTTGCAGGAATAAGCCCTTTCAACTTTCCTTTAAACCTTGCCGTGCATAAAATTGCACCTGCAATTGCTTCAGGATGTCCTATTATCCTTAAACCTGCAAGTTCAACGCCATTATCAACACTTAAACTTGCACAAATAATTGCCGAAACATCCCTTCCTAAGGGATCTGTTTCTATACTGCCTATGAACAGAGAAACAGGCAATAAATTAGTCACTGACCAACGCTTTAAATTGCTTACTTTTACAGGATCTCCGGATGTAGGTTGGCAAATGAAAGCAGATGCAGGAAAAAAGAAAGTCGTTCTTGAATTAGGTGGAAATGCAGGTACTATTATAACTCAATCAGCTGATCTCAAACATGCCGTAAAACAAAGTATTACAGGTGGATTTGCATACCAGGGGCAGGTATGTATTCATGCTCAAAGATTCTTTATACATAAATCAATATTTGATTCTTTTGTTAACGATATTATCAGCAAAACCAATAAGCTAAAATATGGAGATCCACTACTGCCGGAAACAGATATTACAGCTATGATTGATGAGAAAAATGCCATAAGAGTTGAAAGTTGGGTAAAGGAAGCTGAAAAGCAGGGTGCTGAAATCCTGTGCGGCGGCAAGAGGAAAGGCTCATATTACGAACCTACCATACTTACCAATACAAAACCCGAAATGAAAGTCAATTGCTTAGAGGTATTTGGCCCTGTAATAACAGTAGAACCATATGATGATTTTAAATCTGCCGTGAATAGCCTAAACAACAGTAAATATGGATTGCAGGCTTCTGTTTTTACAAACCAACTTGACGAAATGGATTATGCCTTCGAAAATATTGAAGCAGGCGGAATTATCATTAATAACACACCAATGTTCAGAGTAGATCATATGCCCTACGGAGGAATAAAAGATTCGGGACTTGGCCGCGAAGGAGTCAAATATGCCATACATGATATGATGGAACCGCGATTACTTGTAAAAAATTCAGGTTCTGTGTAATCACCCGGTAATTAATACTCAACCAACATTTACAAATTCATTAAAGTGTAATTTAAATAACAAAAAAATAATCCGTTACTATATAAATTATAATACGGTAAATAGTAATTGTTTTGAATAATTCATGTTAAATTACGATATTTGCAAATTATTGAGGCCGGTATGTTATGCAGAAAATTTTTTATGAACTTTGTCATAATTAAACTCACATGAAAGAAAAAGATAAAAAGGAAAAAAGTTTTTTTAACAAACTACATGACAAGTATCGCCTTGTATTGATGAATGATGACACGTTTGAAGAAAAAATGTCATTTCGTTTAACGCGTTTTAATGTTTTTGTTTTTTTTGGCACTTTTGCTATCTTTTTAATAGTGGCAACAACATATTTAATTGCATTTACGCCATTGCGTGAGTATATTCCCGGTTACGCCGATTTTAATACGCGAAAAGTATTGCGGGAACTTATGATAAAGACCGATTCACTTGAAACTGTTATTAATCAAAAAGAACGTTATATTTATAATATACGTGATATTGTTGAGGGCCGCGATAGGAAAGACAAAAAGGAATTAGCAAAAAATATTCCGGATAGTATAAAAGATAAAACTGTTTTTGATATTGATGAATTACCCCGTTCGAGAGAAGACTCTTTGCTCAGGGCAGAAATAGAAAGTCAGACTCATCACACCCGTTGGAATCCTGAGGAATCTTTAAATACATACGAAGAAAGGCTTACTTTTTTATTTCCTCCCATAGAGGGTATTATAACAAATTATTTTAACCCTTCAAAAAATCACTATGGTATTGATATTGTTGCTGATGAAAATGAAGCTATAAAGGCAACTGCCGACGGTACTATAGTTTTTGCAAACTGGACACTTGAAACAGGTTATACCATTGGTATTCAACACGCCAATAATATTTTTTCAGTTTATAAGCACAACAGTGTTTTGCTAAAAGATATAGGCAGCCCGGTGAAAGCTGGAGAAGCAATCTCTATAATTGGCAAAACAGGAATTCTCTCAACAGGAACACATTTGCATTTTGAATTATGGGTTGATGGCAGGCCTGTTAACCCATTAGATTATATTGTATTATAACAATAATATCATTGAAATCAATTAATATAAAAATTTGGATTTGAAAAAAAATATTGCTGTTTTAGGGTCAACAGGTTCAATTGGCACTCAAGCCCTTGAAGTAGTCAGAAAAAATCCTGATCGTTTTGTAATAGAAGTTCTATCTGCCCAAAACAATTCCGACCATTTAATTCAACAAGCTCTTGAATTCAAACCAAATACAGTAGTAATTGGTAATGAAAAGCTCTACCAAAAAGTAAAAAGTGAACTGAGCTCAACAGATATAAAGGTTTTTGCCGGAGATGATGCCTTATCACAGATCGTTGAGTTTGACAATATTGACTTGGTTTTAACTGCTATGGTAGGTTTTGCCGGCCTTAAACCTACTTTGAATGCTATCAAATATGGAAAACAAATAGCACTGGCAAATAAAGAAACTCTTGTTGTAGCAGGTGATATTATCACTAAACTTGCACGTGATAGGGGTGTTAACATTTATCCTGTAGATTCTGAACACTCAGCCATTTTTCAATGCATAGCCGGAGAATATAATAATGCTATTGAACATATATATTTAACTGCCAGTGGTGGCCCTTTCAGGAGAAAAAGCAAAAAATTCCTGCTGACGGCAAAAAAAGAATCAGCGCTTAAACACCCCAATTGGAATATGGGTGATAAAATAACTGTCGATTCAGCATCAATGATGAATAAAGGCCTGGAAGTTATAGAAGCAAAATGGCTCTTTAATTTGAAGCCATCTCAAATAAAAGTAATAGTACATCCCCAATCTATAATACATTCAATAGTGCAATTTGAAGATGGCTCTATGAAAGCACAAATGGGACTCCCGGACATGAAACTCCCCATACAATATGCCATAGGGTACCCAAGCAGGATAAAGTCTGATTTTCAAAGATTTGACTTTATGGATTATCCTAAACTAACATTTGAAAAACCAGATACCGAAACATTCAGAAACCTCAAATTAGCATACAACGCACTCGAAAAAGCTGGCAATATACCATGCGCACTTAATGCAGCTAATGAAGTAGCTGTTGCGGCCTTTTTAAAAGACAGAATAAACTTTTTGCAAATCTCCGAAATCAATGAATATTGCATGGAAAATATTAACTATATCAACAACCCATCTTATGATGATTATTTCGAAACAGACACTGAAGCAAGACGGTTGGCTGAAGATTTTATTAACAATAAATTGAAAATCAACAAAATTAAATAACTAAATATTAATATAATAATTACTAAAAAATTATAATTCTAATTCAATAATGGAAGTACTAATTCAAGCCGCACAATTTTTTCTAAGTTTATCAATATTGATCTTAATACATGAAATGGGTCATTTTATTGCTGCAAAATGGTTCAATACCAGGGTTGAAAAATTTTACCTGTTTTTTAATCCCTGGTTTTCAATCTTTAAATTCAGAAAAGGCGAAACTACATATGGCCTCGGCTGGTTACCTCTGGGAGGTTATGTGAAAATTTCGGGTATGATTGATGAGTCTATGGACAAGGAACAAATGCAAAAACCCCCACAGCCATGGGAGTTCAGAGCTAAACCGGCATGGCAACGTTTAATAATTATGGTAGCAGGCGTTACTTTTAATTTGATCCTGGCAGTACTTATTTATATAGGCATGCTTTCTATAACAGGAGAACGATATCTTCCGGCAGATAACCTTAAATATGGCATAGTAGCCGATTCACTGGCTCAGGATATAGGAATGAAAACAGGCGACAAAATCATTGCAGTAAATAATGAGAAAGTTGATGACTTCATGGACATACCTATTAAGTTTATGAGGGGAGATGCACGTAATGTAACTGTTAAAAGAAATGATGAGCAATTAACACTTGACGTACCGAAAGATTTTTATGGCAGATTAATTTCAGCCAGGGGGCAAGGTTTTATTAGTATAAGGTTACCTTTTATTGTTTCTTTTGTCGAAGAAGGCAGAGTTGCTCATAAAGCAGACATTAAAGAAAATGACCACATTATCGGATTAAACGATAAAAAAACCTGGTCTTTTAGTGAATTCAGAAAAGAAATAACCAATTATAAAAATGAAAAAGTAACACTTCTTGTTAAAAGAAATAGCGAAATAAAAGAATTTCCCGTTCAAGTTCCCGATGATGGTATCATAGGTGTAGCCGTAAAACAGCCGGATGAAATACTTGAGTTTAAAACCATAAAATATTCTTTTATGGAAGCAATCCCTGCAGGTGCCGTTAAGGCCTATCAAACCACAACTAATTATATGAAAGATCTTGCAATGCTTTTCAAACCCGAAGTTAAAGTCCGGGAAAGTCTTGGAGGATTTATAACTATCGGAGGTATTTTTCAACCAACCTGGGATTGGCAACACTTTTGGACCATCACGGCATTCCTTTCAGTAATCCTGGCAATTATGAACCTGCTCCCTATTCCTGCCCTTGACGGAGGACACGTTATGTTTCTGATGTATGAAATAATAGCAGGGCGAAAACCACCGGAAAAATTCATGGAATACGCACAAATGATAGGAATGATATTTTTATTGTCATTGTTGATATTTGTTAATTTTAACGATATATTGCGCTTATTTAATTAAATTAATAAGTAGTGTCCGACTAAAATAAATTTTTTATACAAAATTTTTACCGGACAGTTCTGAAATTTAATATATAATAAAAAAGGCTTGTTTATTTGGCCATAAAGCAGCCAGGCCGGTTAATTGCTTTTACCGATATTAAAACATTATTCACTTGTATGGTTAATTATTAATGTGTTTAAAAATGCTTTTACAATATATTCAAAACTAAAATTTTATATAATTGATATTATTTTAATACTATTTTTGAATAAATTTGTAAATGATCGACTAAGATTATTATTTTTGATAAGTTAATATTTTCTAACTTTTAAATTTTATGTAAGCATTATTAAGCACTATTTACAAAATAAAACCAAAATGATATGTGTTTTAAAACTATAAGACAACTAACAACAATATTTATAATATTTTGTTTATCAGTATCTTCTTTATACAGCCAAAATCTATTTAGTGGCCGGATAGAATACAAAATGACTTATCCGGGCAGTCAAATTGACCTTGCTACATTAGAACAATTACCCGAAAGGGCAAAAATTGTTGCAAAAAGAGAAATGGTACGCACAGAAATGGAAGCAGGAGAATTAACACAAATAAAGATTGCCGACAGCGAAAACAAAACAGTTACAACCATCCTGGAAATTTTACATGAAAAATATGTGATACATAAATCACCTGAGGATATAAAAGAAGAGATCAGGGAGTTACCTGAGCACGAAATAATTTTCACAGATGAAACAAAAGAAATACTTGGTTATAAATGTAAAAAAGCTGAGGCTATTGTTTATGATCAATTTGGTGAAAAGTCTAAAATAGATATATACTATACTGAAGAAATACCAGGAGAACCATTTAATTTTGACTTACCATATAACGAAATACCCGGTTTAATGCTGGAATATGAAATAAGAACAGGAGATTTGAACATGCGATATGAAGCAAAATCTATCAATAGCAGGTGGGGGCTGTTCATAGGTAATCGTAATTTCAGGATACCTTCCGATGCAAAGGAAATTACTTTCGAAGAATTACAGGAAAAACTGCAATAATTTGCACTTTATACATGAAGATCAAACTTTTGTTCGATTAACACTATCTTATATTTCATGCCTTTTACTTATATTTTCAAATTAACCGGTCATTTAGTATAATTTACAAAAAAACCTTTATATAATATCAATAATAAAAACAATACAGACGTTTTTACCTTTACAATAGTTTTTTTAATTTTGCCTAACAATAAACTCAAATAGCCGGGAATGCAAACTAAGAGCAATAAATTTAAAAAAAACACTTTTAAAAAACAGGATAAAGCTAAAAAAGACATTAAGGATAATGAACTTTCTGTTAAAAAATTCTCCGATTTTTTCAAAAGTGGCAGAACAAAAAAAATTTCCGGTCTGTTTTTGATAATATTATCCTTTTATCTTGTACTGGCTTTTAGCTCATATCTCACATCATGGAAGGCTGAAGACGATATTTTTAACAAAAAAGATTTCAACTGGGAGCTTGTTTTTGACGATACGATAGAAGCCGATAATCATATGGGTCGTTTGGGTGCTATAACATCGTATCTTTTTATAAAACAATGGTTTGGTATATCGTCATATTTGTTTGCCCTGATCAGCTTTATTGTTGGCACCAAACTGTTGTTCAGAAAAACATTATTACCTGTTTGGAAAACCGTTAAATATTCATTTTTTTCACTTTTATGGATATCTATTGCTTTTGGGTTTCTTTTCAGAAGCAATGACATGCTTATGCTTGGCGGCACATTTGGTTTTGAAGCCAATAAATGGCTAAATGGAATCTTCGGTTATGCTGGCACAGGGTTCATTTTATTTTTTGCAATAACTGCATTTGTAATATCGGTTTTTGATTTAAATTTTAATAAGACTCTTCAAATTTTAAAACTTCCAATGAAGCTTTTTGTGGGTGAAAGGGAAGATAATATTGAAGAGGCAGCCGATATTCCAAAAAGTAATGAATCGAGTGAATACCAGGATGATATTACCTCAGAGTCCGATTTAATAAAAAACATACAAGACCGGCACACAGAATCTGAAAAGGATAACGATAGTATCGAACTGGAACTGGACAAACACGATAGCAGCAAAGCTTCGTCAAATGAAAACAAAGAAGAGGAGCTTAATCTTGAAATAGAGATAGCCGAGGGAAACAAAGTAAGCACCAGTAATTATCAGTCTATTGATGAACCATACGGGCATGACAAAGAAAAATCTCATAAAACTTCGAATTTGGAAGCTTATGATCCCACTCTCGACCTGCCCAATTATAAGATGCCAACCATCAATTTACTGAAAGATTATGGTAGTGATACCATACAAGTTAATAAGGAAGAGCTGGAAGCTCATAAAAACCGAATAATTGAAACGCTTAACAACTATGCCATACAAATAGACCGCATTAAAGCTACTATCGGTCCTACCGTCACTCTTTATGAAATCGTTCCGGCTGCTGGTGTCAGGATTTCTAAAATCAAAAATCTTGAAGACGACATTGCGCTTAGCCTCTCTGCTTTAGGAATAAGAATTATAGCACCTATACCGGGCCGTGGTACAATCGGCATTGAAGTTCCTAACAGCCAGCCTGAAACAGTTTCTATAAAATCTATTTTTAAAAGCGACAGGTTTCAAAAATCCAAATATGAACTTCCAATTGGGTTAGGTAGAACTATTGCAAATGAAACTTTTATAGCCGATCTGACAAAGATGCCGCATTTACTAATTGCCGGTGCCACAGGTCAGGGTAAATCTGTAGGGCTCAATGCAATACTTGCATCAATATTATTCAAAAAACACCCGGCTGAAGTAAAGTTTGTTTTAATTGACCCAAAGAAGGTTGAATTAACCCTTTTCTCAAAAATTGAAAGACACTTTTTAGCTAAATTACCCGACGTTGAGGAAGCCATAATTAATGATTCGCGAGAAACTGTGCGTACACTCAATTCTTTATGTATTGAGATGAATAACCGCTATGATTTATTAAAGGATGCGCAAGTAAGAAGCATCAAGGAATACAATAACAAATTTCTATCCCGAAAACTAAACCCAAATGAGGGTCACAGATTCCTTCCTTATATAATTCTTATTATTGATGAATTTGCCGACCTGATAATGATATCAGGCAAGGAAGTGGAATTACCAATAGCGCGTCTTGCGCAACTTGCCCGTGCCGTAGGAGTGCATCTTATAATTGCCACACAAAGACCATCGGTAAATATTATCACAGGTACAATAAAAGCCAACTTCCCGGCAAGAATAGCATACAGAGTTACATCAAAAATTGATTCGAGAACAATTCTGGATGCCAGCGGAGCCGAACAACTTGTAGGTAAAGGTGATATGCTTTTGTCAACAGGCAGTGATTTGCTTAGGTTACAATGTGCTTTTGTTGATGCAAACGAAATTGAAAACATTACCGAATATATCGGCTCTCAAAAGGCATACCCGGATGCATTTCACCTACCCGAATATAGTGATGAAGACAATGACGCTTATGATGATATTGATGCAGGGCAAAGAGATGAACTGTTTGAAGAAGCAGCCAGGCTTATAGTTGCAACACAACAAGGTTCAACATCATTGTTGCAACGAAAACTCAAACTTGGTTATAACAGGGCAGGCAGAATTATTGATCAACTGGAAGCTGCCGGAATAGTAGGCCCTTTCGAAGGTAGTAAAGCCAGGGAAGTAAAAATAAAAGATGAATTTAATTTGGAACAAATTTTGAAGAACAATTAATTACAACAACAATAAAGAATTTTACAAACTCAAAAACATAACTTATCAAATAAACTAAACATGAAAAATATACAAATAAATATCATTATAATAATTCTTTCTGTATTTACCTCAATTATGATTAATGCACAACCATACGAAAGAAGCGACTATTACAAAGAAAAAGGCCATGAATTAATCAAAAAAGCCGGCGACAAAATCAAATCATACGAATCATTGATTTTAGACTTTAAATACATAGTTGAAAATAAAGAAAATAATATACATGAATCAAGCCCGGGAAAAACATTTTTAAAGGGAGATAAATTCAATATATCTCTTGATGATTATCAATATATTTCTGATGGTAACACTGTATGGACATACTTAAAAGATGTTGGAGAAATACACGTAAGCTATGCTGAAAACCTTGAACAATC
This sequence comes from Bacteroidales bacterium, assembly GCA_003550725.1. Lineage (GTDB taxonomy): Bacteria > Bacteroidota > Bacteroidia > Bacteroidales > UBA7960 > PUKZ01. The sequence goes on from PUKZ01000173.1 coordinate 31,957, forward strand.
AATGAATCCTGTATACCTGCTTCAGGATTTCCAAGAACATTATGAAGCCAAACTAATACGCCAGGAAAATTATGCAGGTGAGTTGGTTTACCTTGTAGATGCCATCCCCAATCAGCCACAATCCTTCTTTAAATACCGTACAGCAATAATAGATGAAACTTATACGCTTTCATATATTAAGGCTTATGACCGTCATGGTGGAACTTACAAAATCCGCATAGAAGAAATACATAAAAACCCAACTATTTCTGACGAAAAGTTTATTTTTGATAAAACAGATTATCCTGATATGGATATTATTGACCTGAGATAAAATACAAAATATTAGTTGTCAGCTGCCCGGGGTTTGCGTACATCGATCTTACGATAATCACCATATTTAAAAATAGTGCTGGTTTTGTTCTCCCATCCATTATTTTTTCCGGCAGTTTTAATAAATCTTGCAGAATTATAATCTCCCTGGTTATTTAGCGAATAAATACATTTAGAAAAATCTTTTCCATAAGTCATAAGTGCGTTGACAAAATAGTAGCCTGTTTCAAAGCCCTTGAAAGCATATGAGCCGGGTTCATCATTAAACCGGTCTCTGTAGCTTAATACAAATTGCTGAACATTCTCATTAGAATAATCTACAAAGTCATCTGTAATAATATGAACATTTGCCGTATGCAGATGATCAATTTCCAGGCTTTTGTAATTTTTCCATTGAGGAACCCCAAAAACAGTTATGTCAAATGTATCTGACAAGAGGTTAAGCTCCCGCAAATAATTGGATATGACAGGCTCTCCTCCAACTAACGAAACTAAAACATTGGTTTTGTTGATAGATAATAAATTCTTTAATCCTTCAATACTATCTCTATATAAAACAACTTCTTCAACATTTTGGCGTTGCACATAATGCTGAAGTACTTCCTCACTTTGGTACTTTGAACCGCGACTTGCCGGAGGCGTAAAACGGTGTAGCAAACTGTCGTCAAAAACAGGTACATTGGTAGCCCTTCCACCTATAAGAGTGTGTTCAAAATAATATCCGTTGATTTTTGCTAAATTTAAACTATCATGTATAAACTGGGTCTTGCTTATTTTTCTGTTAAGTTCATTATTAAACTCACTAACAATATGAGTGACTTGAGGCTGATCATTATGAACCAGAATTATATTCTGTGTAGGATATTTGTATGAAATATATCCGGCTAAATCATTCAACTGTGTTTTTAGCGATGGTGTAAACTGGAAAATATTTGAAGAATATTCCAACTGTCTTCTGTCTCTAAGAAAAGGTGAAACAATTGATATGTCATGTTTACAAGCATGTTCGGCAATAATTTCCAAACTTTCAGGAAAAAAAGAACCTATAATCAGATCCATTTCATCAAACTCAGGTTTATTAATTACCTTTAATGCTTTTGAAGTGTCACGGCAAACATCAAAAACATGGAGTGTTATTTCAGCACCTATTTCTTCTAAAGAATCTAAAGCAATCAATAATCCTTCATAAAACTCAATAAAAGTGAACGACTTATGGTTTTCAGGTAACTTTATTTCTGTTTCTTTTTCTGTTTTTTCTTCTGTTTCAAGATCTCTTTTTTCGGTATAATAATCTTCAATATCCTCTAAAAAAAACGGAATAAGTAAAGCCACATTGTATTGATCTTTTAAGACAGGATCTTGGCAATAATCCTCATCCCACAGTTCAATTTCATATTTTTTATATTCAGGCTCAGTATAATATTCATCAATAATAATATCTTCGGGTTCAAAATGTGCGTAATAAGGAAGCTTAATAGTTTCTCCCTCTTTTAGTACACCATCATGCCCGGGGTTCATTTCCATTATAGCATCGACCGAAACATTATACTTCCTTGAAATACTAAAAAAGGTATCACCCTCAGAGACCTGGTATTTCTTATGCTTTGGTTCTTCTTCATCAACCTCAACAGGTATAATTAGCACCTGACCTTTTTTAAGGCCTTTCCTGGCCTCAGGATTATGTTTCAAAATAAATTCAACATCTACTCCATATTTTCCTGATATGCCAAATAATGTTTCCCGGCGCTTAACCTTATGCTCAATATAATCTTTTTTATCAAGCTTTTCGTCATCTTTCACATAAGGTATTTTGATTTGTTGGTCATACTTCAAGCCATACTCCAGGTGTGGGTTCTCTTCTATTATATCATCAACTGTTACACCATATGCACGGGAAATAGAATAAAGTGTTTGCCCTTTCAAAACAGCATGAAGATGATACTTTTTTCCATCAATTTCATGCACTTCATGAGAACGGTTTATTATTACAGGTAAGTTGTCAGCAAAACAAACGTTCAAATATACTGGCTTAAAAAGAAAAAGCATAACAGTAGCCAGTAAAATAAAATTCTTAATATGCATATTTGCTATTTTTTTCAATACTAATGTTTGCATTCTATTTACATTGTATTATTACCGGGTTTAATATGTTCGCAACACAAAAAACGATTTTTATACTATATCCAATACGAAAAAAAGTGCGGTATATTGCAGTGATATTATTCCCACTCAATTGTTGCCGGTGGTTTAGAGCTAATATCGTACACAACACGATTTACTCCTTTTACTTTATTAATAATTTGGTTTGAAACTTTTGCCAGGAAGTCGTATGGTAGTTTTGACCAGTCTGCCGTCATCCCATCAGTGGAACTAACGGCTCTAAGGCAAACTACATTCTCATATGTACGCTCATCGCCCATTACTCCTACAGAATTGACAGGCAACAAAATTGCTGCAGCCTGCCACACTTTATTATAAAAATCGTATTTTTTCAATGCTTCAATATAAATATTATCAACTTCTTGTAAAATCGCTATTCTTTCAGCTGTTACCTCGCCTAAAACCCTGATTGCAAGGCCGGGACCGGGAAAAGGATGGCGCTGTAATATGTCTGAAGGTATATCTAATGTTTTTCCAAGTCGCCTGACTTCATCTTTAAACAGACTGTTAAGTGGCTCTACTATTTTCAGATTCATCTTTTCGGGAAGCCCGCCTACATTATGATGCGACTTAATAGTAACAGATGGGCCATTAACTGAAACCGACTCAATAACATCCGGGTAAATAGTACCTTGTGCTAACCAATTTACTTCCCTGATCTGCTGAGCCGCCTCATCAAATATTTCAATAAAAGTATGACCGATAGCTTTACGTTTTTCCTCCGGATCAGCCTTCCCCTTAAGAGCCATATAAAACCTCTCTGCTGCCCTGATCCCCCTGACATTTAACCCCATATCCTTATAAGAAGCTAACACTTCTTCAAATTCGTTTTTACGCAACAAACCATTATCAACAAAAATACAATATAATTGTGAACCTATCGCTTTATGCAACAAAACACCGGCAACAGAAGAATCAACACCACCTGACAACCCGAGAACTACCTTTTCGTTACCAATCTTTTTTTGCAATTGCTCTATTGTAGTTTCAACAAATTGTTCCGGAGTCCATTCCTGCTTACAACCACATATATCAACAATAAAATTTTTCAGCAGTATACCACCCTCTTTAGTATGATATACTTCAGGATGAAACTGCAAGCCGTACAATTTATCTTTTTCAATAACAAAGGCTGCATTTTCAATATCGTATGTGCTTGCAAGCCGCAAACTGCTACCTGGTAATCTCAGGATATGATCTCCATGCGACATCCAAACTTGTGTGTTATGACTTATGCCTTTAAATAGTTTTGATTCGTTGTCAAGCCAAGATAAATTAGCGCGTCCGTATTCCCTTGTTGGCGAAGCTTCTACTACCCCACCCTCGGTTTTAGCAATATACTGAGCTCCATAACACAACCCCATTACGGGCACCTTACCCCTGTATTTATCAATATCCATCTCAGGAGCATTGGGATCTCTTACACAAAATGGGCTGCCACTCATTATCACACCCTTTATATTATCCCAGTTATCAGGAACATAGTTAAAGGGCTTTATCTCGCAATATACATTAAGCTCACGTACCCTGCGAGCTATTAATTGTGTATATTGCGATCCGAAATCTAATATCAATATCATATCTTGCATGTGACAAAGATAATCATCTGTCAAAAATGTTGATGTTGATTTTACATAATAATTATCAACATTTTTAAAAAATAAATTTAAATCGTAATCCGGATGATATTAAAGATACACCCTTTAATAAAAAATGAACTAATTGAAAATATTATTAAAAATGATAATAAATCCCAAAACTTACATTTGCCGGATTAAGAATTATGCCATAATCTGTTTCACTATATTGATCATCCTCTTCCTCTTCAATATATCTTGAAAACCCCAAAAAACCCATTTTAGCCTCAAACGAAAAATTTTCGTTAGCAAAGTAATAAAAACCGGGTGAAACAGCAATATTCCATTTAAAAATATTGAACTCTCTATCTCTTATAATATTATTCCCCAACTCATATTTTTCTCTAGAATCTCCTAACCCCAGTCCGGCTCCCGTTTCGATAAAAACACCTGCAGCATCTTGACCAGGGTAATACCTTACAAAAGGATTAAACGAAAAAAACTTCCTGGTTTCCTCTACCACAACTTTAGTAATGCCCGGAGGGGTTGGCCATATATTGTAATCTTCTTCTGTTTCCACAAAATCATAATTATATCCAATTCCTCCACCAATTGCTATATTGTCTGTCAAAAAAAAATTAAACACAGGCATGATTGAAAAATTTGTCGATAACGTTTCTAATTGACTAATGTTTTCCTCTTTTGAACTACTTTTAAAGTAACTAAATAATCCACCTACAGATAAATCACCTTCTGATGGCTGAGATAAAATAGAATTCGTTAAAAAAAATAAAAAAATTAAAGATATTACAACTTTTTGTTTCATGATTAAATATTTTTTTGATTTAAAGCAAATTATATATGTCGATAAAAATGTTTTTAGTTCCTGATCGCTTACAAAGAAAAAGGATTTTATTATAATATTTTCCTGTCAATTATTATAAAAACCTGTTTATTTTTTTCGAAATAGCAGCCCCTATAGCTGTGGCATATTGAGCATATTCAGGAAAATGGAAACTTACTTCAAAAAGTTCTGACAACTCATTGAATATATCCCTGCTTTGTGGTATCTTTACCAGGTTGCCTGTCATTATAATATGGCGGTCTTTTTGAGCTCTTGCAGCAAAAATAGATAGCATACCAATGGTTTGAAAAACCATGTTTATGATTCCTGCAGCTATATCGTTTTTTGATGCATCATCAGACATTTTACCAAAATTTGAAGCTGTTATTTGACTGGGAAGATTTTCGATATTAATATGAGAAATATCACCTACTGAAAGATCAATCTTGGACACATCACCCTTTTTTGCCAATTCGATTATAGAATTAAAATCTTTTGTGTTAAGCATTGATTTGGCCAGGCCTGTTAAAGTACCTCCTCCAACACCGGTTCCTCCCAGATGCTTAATACATTTACCATGTGCTTTAACAAATGCTGTGCCCGTACCCATGCTTACGACAATAGCCTCAGACAAACCTGACAAGTAGAGGCCTCCAAGGCCAACGGCATGAAATTCATCAGCCTTTTCAACTTGCAGCCCCAATAAAGAAGGTTTAACAAAAGATGCCCCAACACCTGTTATCACTACATTATCTATTTGAGAAAACTCTACCGAGTTGGTATCCAGGAATTTACCTAAAGCCCCGGATGCACTTGTTACAGGGTCACTTGCCGAAACATTCAAAGGAGCAATTAAATTATTGCCTTCAAAACCAACAATTTTAGTGGTACTACCTCCAATATCTATACCTATAATCATAACAAAAACTTTCATTAATACCTGGTGCGGCAGATACAAAAATTCAATCAAATAACTTATAAAATTAATTGATTGGCAGATTACCGGTCTTTATTCTGATGGTTAATTACAAAAATAAAGTAATTTCACATTGTTGCTAAAATAATGCAATAAACGACTTTTTTGACAAAATTTTTATAAAAAAAGCCTCCTGTAATCCGGAGGCTTTAAAAATTATATTGTACCCGGGGCCGGGATCGAACCGGCACGGTATTGCTACCATTGGTTTTTGAGACCAACGCGTCTACCAATTCCGCCACCCGGGCAAATATTATTAATCATTAACATCAAAATTAAAGATGCAAATATAACCATTACAATAAAACCATACAACAAGTAATAATATAATTCATAAAAATTTATTATGCACTATCGTAAGTATCCTTATATAAACAGGAGATCATAATTTACTTTTGAGTGGGTATGGATGATGTAGTTATAAAAATTAAAAATAATCAAAAATAATTAATTATTATTTCTAAATTTGTTTCCTTAAAAAAAAGTAATAATAATTAAAAATCGGTATTTAAATATGGGGTCAGTGGTAAACATTTTTGCGGGTTCGGCTTCTGAATATCTGGCGCAAAGGATTGCAGAGCATTACGGCAAACCTCTTGGAAAAGAAATATTATCAAAATTCAGTGATGGTGAGTTTCAACCTTCATATGAAGAAACTTTACGAGGCAATGATGTTTTTTTAATTCAAAGTACATTTCCTCCCTCAGATAACCTCATGGAGCTTTTACTAATGATTGATGCTGCCCGGCGAGCTTCAGCCAAGCAGGTAGTTGCTGTTTTGCCCTATTTCGGATTTGCACGGCAAGACAGGAAAGATAAACCAAGGGTTTCTATCGGCGCCAAATTAATAGCAAATTTATTAATGGCTGCAGGAGTTAACAGGATTGTTACTATGGATCTTCATGCCGACCAGATACAAGGATTCTTTGACGTACCTGTCGACCATTTATACGCTTCTACAATATTTGTTCCCTATATTCATAATTTAAACTTGCCAAACCTGGCTATTGGTTCTCCTGACACCGGCGGAACCAGGAGAGCAGCGGCTTATGCAAAATTTCTTAACTGCGACCTTGTAATTTGCTATAAACAACGCTCAAAGCCGGGTAAAGTCGAAAAAATGGTGCTTATAGGAGATGTGAAGAATAAAGATGTTGTGCTTGTAGATGATATTATTGACTCAGGTGGATCAATTACTAAAGCAGCCAAAATATTAATGGAAAAAGGTGCCAAAAGTGTCAGGGCTGCGTGTACACATCCTGTATTTTCGGGTAATGCATACAAAACTATAGAAAACAGCGAATTTAATGAAGTAATTGTTACAGACACTATCCCTCTTAAAAAGCCTTGTGAAAAAGTTACCGTTTTATCTACATCAAAACTATTTGCAGATGTTATACGAAGGGTGCATAATCACGAATCTATAAGTTCGCATTTTGAGTTTCCTACTATTTTATAAATAATGAGCCGCTTATTTTATAAACCTTCTACCTTCTAATGGTTTCTTAAACACCATTAGAAGATTTTAATATTCTACAAAGAAAAAAAGACAAATTGCACTTCAATAATGTAATGGCTTGAAAATGTAACCTAACCTGTATGCTTTATCTTTATCCGGGCATACTTGAGAAGAAGTTTCTTTTTACCAAATCCAGTGAAAACAACTGTTGCCTGGGCATTGTCGTTACTGCCACCTATTTCAATTATTTTACCTTCACCGAATCTTTGATGCTGAATAACCATATTGACCTGAAGTGCGGATGGATCAAAAATCCTGAATTCACTATTATTATCTTGCTTAACAGGTTTTTTGCCTGTTTTTTTCAAAGGTGTTAACCCATCAGCAGAAGATTTCTTTTTTGTTGAACCGGCAATTATATTTTTTTCTTTTTCACCATGCACTGATCTTTTATGTTCTAAAGTAAATGACTCTTCAATACAATCCTGGTTTAATTCATCAATGAATCTACTGGGCTCACAGAAATTAAAATTGCCATATTTGAAGCGTGTATCGCAATAAGAGATTGTAAGTGATTTCATTGCCCGGGTAACAGCTACATAAAATAATCGCCTTTCCTCTTCCAATTCACTATTTGAACCAGCTGACAATATTGATGGAAAAAGGTTTTCTTCAACACCAACAAGGTAAACATAAGGAAATTCCAGTCCTTTTGCAGAGTGAATTGTCATTAGAGATACTTTATTGGTGTCTTTTGCATCTTCTTTTGTATCTAAATCGGTAAGCAGAGCAACATCACGCATAAATACTTCCAGTGATTCGGGATTTTCAGATTCTGAAATATTTGTTTCTTCAGGATTTTCCTTAACTTTTGCGCAAAATTCACTCAATCCGTTAATAAGTTCTTCAACATTTTCTTTTCTGTTAATAGCTTCTGGCGAATCTTCTTCAAAATAGTGCTTTAACATTCCACTTTCTTTGGCGATCTTTTTACCCAATTCATAGGCATTAAGTTTATTTAATTGCACTCTGAAACTTTTAATCATATTGACAAAAGCATCCAAACGCTTGATCAAACCACTATGTAAAGAAACTTTAAAGCCAATGGGGTTTTGTATTACTTCCCATAAAACCACATTATTTTTATCAGCTGCCACTATAAGTTTATTTAATGTGGTTTGGCCTATGCCACGAGCCGGAAAGTTAATTATCCTTGTAAGAGCATCTTCATCGTGATGATTTATAACTAGCCTGAAATAAGCCAGCAGATCTTTTACTTCCTTTCGTTGATAAAATGACAGCCCACCATATATCTGATATGGTATATTTTTTTTACGCAAAGCCTCTTCAAGAGCTCTTGATTGAACGTTGGTGCGGTACAATATAGCAAAGTCGCTATTAGCCAACTGATTGTTCATCTTATGACTAAATATCGAATCGGCTACCATGGAAGCTTCTTCAGCTTCACTTGACAATTTTACAACATGAATTTTCTCACCAAAATCATTTGATGTCCATATTTCCTTAAAAATTTGTTCCTTATTATTTTTTATTATCCCGTTTGCTGCTTTAACAATAAGTTGAGTAGATCTGTAATTTTGTTCTAATTTAAACAATTTATATTCGGGATAATCTTTTTTAAAATTTAAAATATTGGCAATATTGGCTCCCCTGAAGCCATATATGCTTTGAGCGTCATCTCCAACTATACATAAATTATGATTGTCGGCAGCAAGTTTTTTTACAATCAAATATTGCGAATAATTGGTATCCTGATATTCATCTACAAGAATATATTTGAATTTTTTTTGATATTTGTATAAAACCTCGGGGTAGTCGCGTAATAATACATTTGTAAAGAATAGCAAGTCGTCAAAATCCATTGCTGAAGCTTTTGCAAGCCTGTTTTGATAAATGCTGTATATAACACCTATTTTAGGCTTGTTAGCTTGCTGGTCATGCAACTGTATTTCAAAGTCTTCATTGTAATCATTAGCCGATATAAGGTTATTTTTGGCATTGGAAATCCTGTTAAGTACAAATCCCGGATGGTAAGCTTTTTCATCAAGTTCCTGTTCTTTGATTATCTTTTTCAAAAGACGCTTGGAGTCAGCGGTATCATAAATTGTAAAATTGCTGTTGAATCCCAGCTTCTCAGCTTCGGCTCTTAATATTCGGGCAAATACAGAGTGAAAAGTCCCCATCCACAAATTTTGTGCTTTACTAAACCCTATCAATGAACCAATGCGGTCTTTCATCTCCCTGGCAGCCTTATTTGTAAAAGTCAGAGCAAGAACAGAAAACGGACTAACACCCTTAGTAAGAAGATATGCTACACGATATGTCAAAACACGAGTTTTGCCCGAACCAGCACCGGCAATAACCATAACTGCCCCTTCGGTTTCCTTAACCGCATTACGTTGTGACTCATTGAGCTGTTCTAAAAAATCTGCCATTAAAAAGGTGCTAATTTAATTTTTAAATATCGACAACAAAGTTATTAAAAATTAAACTGCAGCAAGCGAATTTATTGTAATTCCCAAAACCAATAAAGCATCTTTCAGCTCAAAAAAATTAAACAAAACATTTTTTTTTTAGAAAATCAAAAAGGCTTGATTAATTTTACCATTTCAATTAATACAAACCAAATAATATAATTAAGATGAAGCCCTTATTAACCAATAATAATTATGGGTAGGGAGTTGTGATAAGTAACACGTTGGTGTGTTAATTAGTTGATGTGCGTATTCGTTATGAATCAATTAAGTAAAACCCCTCACCCGTTGATTGGCAGCGTAATCCCGACTTTTGGGGATTACCCGTCACTAAAAATGTAAATCATAGTAAAACAAATTATTAACCTAAGTTTATTCAGATGAAACCTAAAACATTTTTTACCGGATTATTTATCATTTTATTTACTGTTTTAACCCCACCTTTAAATTCACAAAAAGCTGATAATAAACCTGTCACGAGCGAGGAAGTTGAAGAATATTTTCTCAATCTTCGTCACAGGCTTGATGTCCTAGAAAAAGCTGTAGATGACATTATGTGGCATAAGAGAGTGGGTGATGTGGCTTATATTGACAAGGTGTTTCTTACGGGTCCTCCCAGGGCAAATGAGCCTAATCCTACAGCTCATGGAGCAGGTAATCCTTTCAGGTTCTGGTCATATATTTTTGTACCCAAAGATATTGACCCGGCAGAAGAATATCCTTTGCTTGTATTTCCGCACGGCGGTGTTCATGGTGATTTTAACACCTATTACACCCATATCATCCGTGAGATGATGGCTCAACAATATATTGTTGTTGCACCCGAATATCGCGGAAGTACAGGATACGGAAGAGGAACATACGAGTCAATAGACTACGGAGGGCTTGAAAATCAGGATGTATATGCTTCAAAAGAATTCATGTTAGAAAATTACGAGATAATAGATGACCGTAATGTTGGCATTATTGGATGGAGTCATGGAGGGATGATTGCTCTTATGAACATCTTTGAATATCCTGACGATTATAATGTTGCTTTTGCGGGCGTACCTGTTAGCGACCTTGTTGCACGTATGGGATATAAAAGACATGAATATGAAGAATTCTTTTCAGCAGATTATCATATCGGAGAGATGGTCCATGAAAACATGAAAGAATACAGGCGCAGATCACCGGTATATCATGCCGAAAAACTGGAAACACCACTGCTTATACATACCAACACAATTGATGCGGATGTGCGTTCTTACGAAGTAGAGAATTTGATTAATAGGTTAAAAGCACTTGATAAGGATTTTGAATATGAGATTTTTGAAGAGATCCCGGGAGGGCACTCTTTTGACCGAATGGATACAAGACATGCACGCGAAACAAGACTGAAGATATATAACTTTATAGGTCAATATCTTAATCCGCCAAGAAAATTCGATAATGTCAGGGAACTGGAAAAAGCTGCATACAGATTCAATTAATTGGTTTATGTGAGTTAAATTAGTATGTTTGACAAAAATTACTTTATTCTTAAAAAAATATTAAGTATTTTTTTGTAATTTAAAAACCGTTAATTTATCGTATTATTTTTGAATTTTGTTAGGTAAACACTAAACTATTTTAATATTTTTGTTGTTATAATATAACACTTAGTCAAAAAAATAAATAAAAATGGCACTAAAGGCTGGTGAACTGCTCTCCAAAATAAATTATCCGGATGATCTCAAAAAGTTGAACCACGATCAATTGGAGCAATTATGCGCAGAGTTAAGGCAGTTCATTATAGATTCTGTATGTTTAAACCCGGGTCATTTTGGTGCAAGCCTGGGAGTTGTTGAGCTTGCAGTTGCAATACACTATGTTTTTGACACACCTGTTGACAAGCTCGTATGGGATGTGGGTCACCAGGCATACGCACATAAAATTTTAACCGGCCGGCGTGATGATTTTCATCTTAACAGAAGATATAAAGGTATTAGCGGATTTCCTAAGATGAGTGAGAGTCCTTATGATTCTTTTGGTACAGGGCATTCCTCCACATCTATATCATCGGCTTTAGGCATGGCTATAGCCTCAAAGCTAAGAAGGGAAGATGACCGACATCATATTGCGGTTATAGGCGATGGAAGTATGACTGCAGGAATGGCATTCGAAGGCCTTAATAATGCAGGAGTTGCTAATGCCAACTTGCTTGTTATTCTTAATGATAATGGTATAGCCATAGATGAAAATGTTGGTGCACTAAAAGATTATCTTACCGATATTGCCACATCTAAAACTTACAACAAAATAAAAGATGATATTTGGAATATATTGGGTTCAATAAGCAAGCATGGGCCTGATACACGTGGATTGATACAAAGGCTTGAAAATGCTATTAAGACAACTTTGCTTAAACAAAGTAATCTTTTCGAATCTTTAAATTTCAGGTATTTTGGCCCTGTCGACGGGCATGATGTTGATCATTTGACTAAAGTACTCAAAGACCTTAAAAATATTAAAGGACCTAAATTATTACATTGTATTACTGTAAAAGGAAAAGGTTTTACTCATGCTGAAAAAAATCAAACTAAATATCATGCTCCCGGATTCTTTGATAAAGATACAGGTAAAATAAAAGAAAGTTCTGAAGATATTAACAAGCCGCCAAAATACCAGGAAGTTTTTGGAAAAACCATTACTGAGCTTGCAAAAATCAACCCCAATATAGTTGGTATAACACCTGCCATGCCAACGGGTTGTTCGCTGAATATCATGATGAGTGAAATGCCGGAACGAACTTTTGATGTTGGTATTGCCGAACAGCATGCAGTTACTTTCTCAGCAGGGCTTGCAGCACAGGGATTATTACCCTTTTGCAATATTTACTCTACTTTTATTCAACGTGCATATGACCAGGTAATACACGATGTAGCACTGCAAAACCTAAATGTAGTATTTTGTCTTGACCGTGCAGGACTGGTCGGTGAAGACGGCCCCACGCATCATGGCTCTTTCGATTTATCTTTTATGAGATGTGTGCCTAATATGACTATTGCAGCACCTATGAACGAACAGGAACTGCGTAATCTTATGTTTACAGCCCAAAAGAAGGATATGGGGCCATTCGTGATAAGATATCCCCGGGCAAGAGGCGTTATGAAACAATGGCAAAAACCCTTCGAAGAAATACCTTTAGGTAAAGGACAAATGATCAAAAAAGGCAATGATTTGGCTATTTTATCAATAGGTACTGTAGGCAATGTTGCTTTAGAAGTATGTAACGACTTAATGAATAAACACAAAATAGATGCAGCTTTTTTTGATATGAGATTTGTTAAACCTCTTGATGAAAAATTGCTTCATTATATTTTTAAAAATTATTCAAAGATAATAGCAATTGAAGACAATTCCATTATTGGAGGCTTTGGATCAGCTTTAATTGAGTTTATGACCGATAATGATTATAGTGCTAAAGTTAAAAGACTTGGAATACCCGATAAGTTTATTGACCAGGGATCCTTAAATGACTTGCATGAAGAATGCGGTTATGATTACAAAAGTATATATAATAAAGTGATTCATGTTTGTGCTAAAGATTTTTCATTTAAAAAACTAATTAAAACATAGGTTTGAACGAATTTTCTGATATCACTTACACAAGCAGTGATCTTTTAATTGCTTTCGGGCTTACGCTGCTGGCAGGATTATCAACAGGTATTGGCAGTACTATAGCTTTTTTTGCAAAACGAACCAGCAAAAGATTTTTATCTCTTGCCCTGGGATTCTCAGCAGGTGTAATGATATACATATCATTTGTTGAGATATTTTTTGAAGCCATGGATATCCTTTCTTCTGAGGTTGGCTCAAAAATGGGGCATTTATTTACTGTGTCAGCATTTTTTGCCGGCATGCTGGCTATTGCAATAATTGATAAGATTGTTCCGTCATTTGAAAACCCCCACGAATTAAAGCTTGTGGAAGAAATTTCGAAACATGAAGAGCAAAGGAAGAGAAGTAAGCTGATGCGTATGGGGCTTCTGTCAGCAGTTGCAATAGCTATACATAATTTTCCCGAAGGATTGGTTACGTTCTTTGCAGCAATAAAGGATATAAAGCTTGGACTACCTATTGCAATTGCCATTGCAATACATAATATACCCGAAGGCATTGCTATTTCAGTGCCAATATATCACGCAACCGGAAGTAAAAAGAAAGCTTTTAAATATTCCTTCCTGTCAGGTTTGGCTGAACCAATTGGCGCTTTGGTAGGTTTCTTTATATTACTTCCTTTTTTGAACAATTTTATTTTTGGATTGGTTTTTGCATCTGTTGCAGGAATAATGGTCTTTATATCTCTTGACCATCTTCTGCCCGCTGCCCGCGAATACGGCAAGCCCCACCTTGCACTATACGGCCTAATAGGAGGTATGGCTGTAATGGCTGCAAGCCTTATTATACTGAGTTAAAAACTGAGTATTAAATGATCTGTTGAGACAAACCAGATATCACCAATGAAAACCTACACAGCTAAATAAAAAATAATTAACCAACAAGTTAAAAATTTTTTGAAACCGCAACTGAAACATTTTTTATAATGAATCGTTGTTTGTTAAGAATTAAATGTATAAGTTATAATTGAACCAAATTAGCTTATATTTGTAGCTTCAAACTAGTTTTGCAAGCTAATAATTGATTTTGAAACAAATTGATTAAGATCTTAAGAACACATTAACAATAATATTCATAATGAACTTTGATATAACCTTTGGCTATCCAACCTGGCTATTGATATTTTGCTTATTGTTAGGCGGCGGATATGCTACCCTTCTCTACTACCGTAATTATGAAAGTTTAGGCAGAAAATTATCTATTGTATTAGGTGCTTTAAGGTTTTTAACAGTATTTTTCCTGGCTGTTTTAATACTTGCACCAATGATTGAGCGCATTATAAACATTGAAGAAGATCCTATGATACTATTTGTCCAGGACAACAGTGGTTCTGTTGGTTTTGGCACCGATTCGGCATATTACCTTAACGAGTATAAAAATGAAGTTCAGTCTTTTAAAGAAGAGTTAAGTCATGATTATGACGTAAGGACATATACTTTTGGAGAATCTTTTAACAGAAACAGTAATTTTACCTTTGACGAGAGGCTAACCAATATGTCCGACATTTTTGAAGGATTACAAACATCATACAGCAACAGGAATGTCGGTGCTGTTATTTTAGCATCAGATGGTATATATAATCGTGGCATTAACCCCCTATATGCTTCCAGGACAAATAATTTTTCTGTATATTCTGTTGCCCTTGGCGACACTACCGCCCATAAAGATGTAATACTTACCGATGTGCTTCACAACCGTGTAACATACTTGGGAAATAAATTTCCTGTACAGGTGCATATAGAAGCCCGCGAATGCAAAGGAGAATCCAGTACACTTACTATAAACAAAGACGACAGAGAGCTATTCTCGAAAACCATTGACTTTACAACCAACCATCATTTTGAAACAGTTGATCTGACACTTGAAGCAGAAGAAGTGGGTTTGGAAAGATATGATGTAAATCTTTCAGCTGTTGATGGAGAGGTCAATATTGAAAATAATTCCAAAGAATTATTTATTGAAGTCATAGACAGCAGGCAAAAAGTACTGATCCTTTATAACACCCCCCATCCTGATGCCGGAGCTATTAAGCAAAGCCTTGAAGCTAATGAACACTACGAAGTGAAGTCATCCGCTATAAATGATTTTAATGATAATGTTGAACAATTCAACCTGGTTATACTTCATCAACTTCCATCATTTGAAAATCCCCGTCATGAAATTTTAGAAAATATTTATGAACAGGAAATTCCAAGGCTTTTTATAAACGGAAGCCAAACAAATATTTCAGCATTCAATAATTTACCTACCGGGGTTAATATTCAAACTCGGTCAGAACAATTTAGCGAAGCACTACCCAATTTTAACCAGGGATTTGCACTTTTTAGCATTGAAGATGATACTGAAGATTTTTTCAGCTCACTGCCTCCTTTATATTCACATTTTGCTGATTATGAAATAGAGGGCAATGCCAGGGTTTTCCTTAATCAAAAAATTGGTAATGTGGTTACTGATGACCCATTGATAATTTTTTCCGATGACGGAACTGCAAAAACAGGGGTAATAACCGGCGAAGGTATTTGGAGATGGAGACTTCATAATTACATGCACAAACAAAACCACAATATTTTTGATGAAATAATATCCAAAAAAGTACAATACCTTTCTGTTTTGGAAGACAAAAGCCATTTGCAGGTTTTTGGAGAACCCATGTATTATGAAAACGAGCCTGTAGAGTTTTCGGCAGAGGTGTATAATCAGAGTTTTGAACTTATAAACGAACCAGAGCTACATTTATCCATTACAGGAGAAGACGGAGCCGAATACCCATACGTTTTCAACCGAACTACTAATGCCTATTCTCTCAACGCCGGCACTTATCCCGCAGGAGATTACCAATATGAAGCAGAAGTTACTGTCGGAGATCAAAAATACAGCCAGAAAGGAGAGTTTAGCGTTGCTGAACTCAATATAGAACAGCTTCAAACTATTGCCAACCATCAATTAATGTACAGACTTGCCTCTGAAAATGACGGTAAACTTTTCTACCCCGGCCAATGGAATGAACTGGCTGATGAATTGAAGCAAAGAGATGATATTAAACCTGTCTTATACTCGCAAAAACAATTTGAAGAAGCTATCAGCCTGAGGGGTATATTCTTTCTGATTATTTTGCTCATAACCATTGAATGGTTTGTGAGACGTCGAAGTGGAGTATATTAACAAGGATCAGGCTTAAATATTCAATATTTCCTATCCCTTCAACTGCATTTAAAAAACCTTGCAATTAAAACCGATAATTAAGTAAACCATAAAAGTTTATTTTTTTAACATATAATTGCAAACCTAACCAAATTTTATTTTAATTTTTTTTAAGAAATTAAATATGTCTTAAAAAAATTAAAATACATTTTTTAATTTTTTTTAATTTTCATTGGTTATTATTACTATTTTCGTGCAGATTTCTATTCCAAGTTTATTCGGGTATAATCTATCAACAAATTTTATTAATTAAATAATAATCAAGCTATGAAAATTAATTTACACCGCATTAAAATTAAAGCATTATTTATGATCATATCAGCAATGCTTTTTTTTACTTCTTCAACCGTAGTTTATTCACAAATGGTTACGCCAAATTTAAGGATAAACGATGCAGATGTTGATAACATGATAACCGGTTCACGGTCATTGGCTGTTGTTGAAGATAATGTATATGTTGTTTGGGTTGACGACAGGGTTGAGGCTGGCAATATATACTTTTCAAAATCTGAAGATGGCGGAGAGACATTCTCGGATGATATTATTCTTTCATCATCAAATGATGAAAACCTGAATATTTGGCCGGCAATTGTTGCTGATGAAGCTGGGGGAGTTTATGTTACATGGACAGGCTTTACAGGCCCTGAAATGGGCCCCGAATCAGGTGTAAATGTCTGGTTTACCAAATCTACCGACAAGGGAGAATCATTTGATACACCATTAAAACTAACAGATAACGATTTATCTCTTTTTCCAAGTTTAGGGGTCTATGATAATTACGTATATATTTTATACGGAGATGCAGAAAATGCTCCATTTGCCGACTACTATCTTATACGTTCGATTGATGGCGGTGACAGTTTTCAGGACCCCATACAAGTTAATGATGAAGCATGTATTGAAGAGGTAGCTTATGATAATTTTACTTCTATTGACATTGATCCTTTAACCGGAAATATATATCTTGCATGGGTCGACGGGCGGCGTGAGGATAGCAAAGGCGATATCTTCTTCGCAAAATCAACTGATAACGGGGTCAGTATTGGTGACAACGTTATGGTCAACGATCCCGATACCGATTGGGCAAATTTTGAAATGTTTAATATTGTTGTAACTGCCGCAGAAGAAAACATGGTTTATGTTGGCTATGTTGTTGAAGATGATGATTATAGCAGAACTATACTTAGTATATCAGAAGATGGAGGAAATAACTTTATCATTGAAGATTTACTGGCAGAAAATGACAGTTACTGTTATCACTACGACATAATGGCTTTGCATGACGGCACAATAGGTGCTTTAATGGTCACCAATTTACATGGAATGGGATGGAACATTTGGTTTGCCCAGCCTGATGGTTCAATTCTCATAATAAATGACACAAATGCTGATTTTCGTCAGCCTAGCCTTTTCCTGGACTATGAAGGATATATGCATTCTGTGTGGGTCGATGACAGAGAAGGACAAAACAATATATATTATGCAAGAACTAAAGAATTTGAAGCACTGGGTATTCCTTATTTTGAAAATTTTAATGATGTAAATACTTCATCTATGCCACCGGGATGGATAATAAATGGTGAAGGAGATTTTTTTGTAGCTGTTATTGATTGGGGGCCGGAACCCTATTCACCACCTAATCATCTGCAATTAAATCCTAATGATCAAAACTCCACTGCAGTAGCAATATTACCAGAATTTAAAGCTGAAAATGCAGGCCTTGCTTTAAACTTTAAAGCCAGATGGAACATATTTGGTCATGATACTTTAGAAATAGGAGTTATTACAGATGTAGACGATATTAGTACATTTGAACTTGTAGATTATATTGTGCTTCCTGATAATAACCACCATAATGATTATATTGTGTTTTTTAAAGATTACCAGGGTGAAGAAGGACATATTGCATTCAGATTTTCCGGATCAAAAACGTTAGGAACAGGCGGAGATGTATATATAGATAACATATATGTGTTTAGGGCTTTCTGTTTCGAACTGGCTGAAATACCATTATATGAGGATTTTGATGACCTGACTCCACCGGCTCTGCCTGAATGCTGGATAACCAATATAAATAAAGGAGGTAAAGTTTATACTACAAATGATCCACATTACTCTCCACCAAATTCAGCAATTATGATTAAAGCACCAAATGATGAACCTTATTTTATTACACCCCCTCTTGATGCAAACATAAGTGATTTAAAAATTTCATTTGATGCTTTTGCCGATTTTGTAGCTTATGGAGAAGCAACCCTTGAAATAGGAACCATGTCAAACCCTATTGATAATGAAACATTTAATCCTTATACCAATATCACTGTTCCTGAAGACTCTTACCAGGGATTTGAAATAAAATTTGACAACTATCAAGGTGATGATAAGCATATTGCCTTGAGGTTAAGTGATGTGATAGAAACTCAGGATGTTGATGTTAGTATTGACAATATAATTATTAATTATTATATATTCACGCTTACTCTTTCTGCTGAACCTGAAATCGGTGGTAGTATAAGTGGAGAAGGTGAATACAATGAAGGTGAAATAGTTACAATAAATGCCACACCAAATTCTGGATATAAATTTGTTAACTGGACCGGAGATGTAGAATATATAGATGATCCGGAATTGAAAGAAACAACTTTAACTATGCCTGATGCTGATGTATCATTAACTGCTAATTTCATAGAAACCACAAGCATATCTGATAAAAAGGTTTCTCCAAAAATTAATATCTTCCCCAACCCCGCAAACCAAAAATTTACTATTGAATCTGATGAGTTAATCAAACAAGTCAAATTGTTTGATGTCAACGGACAAATGGTTAAAAATATCAGAGCTGATGCAATGAAAACAGAAATACAGGTTATTAATATAAGACCAGGAACATATTTTATGCAAATACAAACTGCCAACGAAATATTAAACAGACGTGTGCAGGTTGTTCGTTAATTAAAACTAAATATCCATTTTAACTTGATTCAGCCATACTAATGCTTAACAGCAATAATATGGCTGAATTTTTAATTGTAATTATTACAAATAATAATTGACGTTTAATCCATATACCAAATTATTAAAATTCCTAATTTAAATAATGAAATATATTTTCATTAATAAATTTTTAAAATCAAGAACGTATTAATTATTTTCATTTCTACTTTCGATCATTTCATTTTCCATAATATTATTAATTTTGCTTTAAACAAGCATATAGTTGTATCAAGCATGCAAGAATTGATATGCTGTTTTTAATATAATTTTGTAGCATCTGCGAATCTGCGGGATACATTAATAAATATACTATAAACAATTATATGGAACAATTACTTTTTTATATTATCGTAGGGATTATAATATTGGATTATGCATTAGACCGGCTAATGGATTACCTCAATTCCACACGCTGGAGCAATAAATTGCCGGGTGAGTTGAAAGGCATTTACGACGAAGAAAAGTACCGCAAGTCGCAGGAATACTCAAAAGACAACATGCGGTTTGGCCTCCTGACGAGTTCATTATCATTTATTGCAATACTGCTGATTCTCTTTTTTGAAGGATTTGCATTTCTTGATGAATGGGTTAGACAGTATACCGAGCACCCGGTACTGATGGCAATAATATTTTTTGGAATACTTGGCATTTTATCAGACATACTCAGCACTCCTTTTGACATTTATCACACATTTGTGATTGAAGAAAAATATGGTTTTAACCGTACTACGCCAAAAACATATATCACTGACAAACTCAAGGGCTATGTTCTTTCATTAATAATCGGTGGTGGGCTTCTGGCTGTCTTTGTATGGTTTTATGATACTGCAGGTAATCTGTTTTGGTTATATGCATGGATCTTTATCACACTGTTTTCTGTATTTATGTCGATGTTTTACTCTACATTGATAGTGCCTCTTTTCAATAAGCAAACTCCTCTTGAGGAAGGTGAATTGAGGGATGCTATTGAAAAATTTGCTCATAAAGCTGGATTTAAGCTTAAAAACATTTATGTAATCGACGGTTCGCGACGATCGAAGAAAGCCAATGCATATTTTAGCGGCCTGGGAGCAAAAAAGCGCATTGTTTTATACGATACCCTGATCAATGATCATACTACCGAAGAACTTGTAGGTGTACTAGCTCACGAGATAGGTCATTATAAAAAGAAGCATACGCTTAAGTCAATTATGATATCAACCATTCATACAGGTATAATGCTTTATATTTTATCTTTATTTATTGACAACCCATACTTATCCGGTGCCCTGGGAGCCGAAACACCAAGTTTTCATATCGGTATACTTGCATTTGGCCTATTATATTCTCCAATATCAACTCTTTTGGGCATAGCAGGAAACATGCTCTCAAGATACCATGAATACGAAGCTGACCGCTTTGCTGCAAAGAAATATGATCCTAAGCCATTGCAAGAAGCACTCAAGAAACTGTCGGTAAATCATCTGAGCAACCTTAGGCCGCACCCGGCATATGTTTTTATAAACTACTCACATCCGCCACTGCTTAAGCGACTGGAAGCATTAAAGAGCTATGAGTAACAAACACTTTAGATAATATGAATAACAATAATTTAATATAACGCCTATGACACTGATTAAAAGGGTAATCGCCGGTTAACATATCCGCGTTAATCAGTTGAATCCGTTTCATCTGCGCTCCTTTATAATATCATGCTTAAAACCAAACAATTTAGTTTATTATTAGATGATTCATAAAACCACACCACTTGCCGAACTTTTGCGTCCTAAGACTCTTGATGAATATCTTGGACAGAGTCATCTTGTAGGAGAAGACAGTATTTTACGAAAAAACATTGAAGCCGGCCGTATATTATCTATGATATTCTGGGGCCCTCCGGGTGTTGGCAAGACCACGCTGGCATATCTTATTGCCGACAAACTCAAGATGGAGTTTTTTACATTAAGTGCTATCAGCTCTGGCGTAAAGGATGTACGCAACGTCATTGACAAGGCAAAGACCATGCAGGGCAGTGCATTACTCTTCATTGATGAAATACATCGTTTCAGCAAATCGCAGCAGGATTCACTACTCGGTGCAGTAGAAAAAGGTATTGTAACCCTTATTGGGGCTACCACAGAAAACCCATCGTTTGAAGTAATTTCTCCACTGCTATCGCGCTGCCAGGTATATATTTTAAAAGACCTTGACAAAGAAGAATTATTAACGCTTTTAGAACGCGCCCGGAAATACATGGAACAAAAAACAGGTAAATCTATCAATATTGAAGATAACGATGCATTCCTTCGTGTTTCGGGAGGCGATGCGCGCAAATTATTAAACGCCCTCGAATTGATTGTACACTCAAATAAAAGTGAAAAACTTAATATTACCAACACTATGGTTGTTGATACGGTGCAGGAAAACATGGCTGTTTATGATAAAAGCGGCGAGATGCACTATGATATTATATCAGCATTTATTAAGTCAGTAAGGGGTAGTGACCCTAATGCAGCCGTTTACTGGCTGGCAAGAATGATTGAGGGCGGTGAAGACCCAAAGTTTATTGCAAGGCGACTTATAATACTGGCATCGGAAGACATAGGCAATGCCAATCCAAATGCTCTATTGCTTGCCAATAATTGTTTTGAAGCAGTAAATAAAATAGGCTGGCCCGAAAGCCGGATCATACTGGCGCAAACAACAACATACCTTGCGTCAAGTGCTAAAAGCAACGCAGCCTATATGGCAATAAATAAAGCCCAAAAGCTGGTAAAAGATACAGGTGATCTTAGCGTACCCCTCCATATACGCAATGCTCCAACCAAGCTTATGAAAGATATAGGCTATGCAAAAGATTACAAATATGCTCATGACTTCCCCGGCAATTTTATTTATCAAGAATTTATGCCGGAAAAATTATCATCATCAAAGTTATATGACCCGGGAAACAACCCAAGAGAAATGGAAATACGTGACAGATTAAAAAAATTATGGGGAAAAAAGTATAAATATTAAATATAATTTAATGATTTCAACTAAGGAAGAGTTTTTTAAATACCTTGCACAAACATCAACTATTCCTATGGCAGTGGAAATAGATAAAGCTGAAGGTGTTTGGTTATATGACAATAAAGGCAAAAGATACCTTGACCTTATCTCGGGAATTTCTGTAAATATTATAGGGCACAGGCATCCCGAAGTAATAAAAGCAATTCACAATCAACTTGAGAAATACCTGCATGTAATGGTATATGGTGAGTTTATTTTATCCCCTCAAACAAAACTGGCACAAAGAATTTGTTCAACATTACCTTCTTCACTAAATAATGTATTCTTTGTAAATTCAGGCAGTGAAGCAATAGAAGGAGCCATGAAGCTATCAAAAAGAGCAAGCGAAAGAACAAAAACAATCAGCTTCAAAAACGGATATCACGGCAGTACACATGGTGCTATGAGTATAATGGGATGTGAAAGCGCCAAAAATTCTTTCAGGCCGTTGCTTCCCGATACAGATATAATTACTTTTAATGATACTGATTCATTAAGCCGTATTGATAATAAAACTGCATGTGTTGTAGCCGAAACGATACAAGGAGAAGCCGGAGCAATCACACCTGATAAGTCGTTTATGAAAGCCCTGCGTGAACGTTGCAATGAAACAGGAGCGCTTTTGATACTTGATGAAATTCAGTGTGGAGTTGGTCGCACAGGTAAATTGTGGGCCTTTGAACATTACGGCATTGTACCTGACATTTTAACTATAGCAAAAGGCTTGGGTGGAGGCTTACCAATAGGAGCTTTTGTTGCTTCAAAAGATCTTATGCACCAACTGACACATGATCCGGTACTAGGACATATTTCAACATTTGGAGGAAATCCACTTTGTTGTGCCGCTGCCCTTGCAACACTTAATGTCATTATTAATGAAAAAACATACTTAAAAGCAGAATCAAAAGAAAAGCTATTCAAGGCTAACCTAAAGCATCATTTTATCAAGTCAATAAAAGGAAAAGGTTTGATGCTTGCCATTGAATTTGAAAGCTTTGAACAAAATAAAAGAATAATAGACCGGTGTATACAAAAAGGCATAATTACTGATTGGTTTTTATTTGCACCACATTGTCTTAGAATTGCCCCACCTCTGATAATTAATGAAGAACAAATTATTGAAGCCTGCAATAGTATTAATGAAGCTATTGAAGAAGAAGAAGAAGAAAAAAGAAGAAAAATAATAAATTAAGATACCAACTCTTATTATGAAGTAATTTACAAATTATTATCAATGAGCAGGACCAAAAAATCTATACTTTAACAATATTTCGCCATTTTCCACATCTACGGGATAATAGCTCAACATGCAAGCATTTGTTGGCCAGTTAAGGTTTAATGTATGATCAACTTTGCTCTTGTCAAGATAAATGGTTTCGGAATACTCTTCGCCTTCCTTGGCAAAATTCATATAAGCCTTCCCATCTAAGCTGCCGGTAATTTCAATATTCAAGCTATAAATCTCTTGTTGGTGAGGATATGAAGTCATTTTATATTGGATAGTGTCAGCAACCATATGTATTCTGAATCTCTTTGGCGTTTCAGGCATAAAAGCCATTTTGCTGTATAAAATCAGCAGGAAAACCAGGATAATAATCGATATAACCAAAAAAAACCAGGGATGTTTATTCATAATAAAAAGTTTATTTAGTAAAATTATAAAAACCTTTATTAAAATAATGTTAAGTGCATAAAAATATCAAAGTTTATTTCAAAAAAAGCTGCACATTCGATTGATGCGCAGCTTTCATTGTTCAAATTTTTAATATATAGGGATATATTTAAACTTTCCTGTTACTTGTTACTTTTTTTATCTTTATCGTCATGTTTCCCTTTCTGGGCTTCTCCGGAAGGTTTTTCACTAATACTTTCCCGCATTGAGGTATCTGATTGAATATTTTGAAGCTTGTAATAATCCATTACACCTAAGTTTCCTTCTCTGAAGGCCTGGGATATTGCTTTTGGTATTTCTGCTTCTGCCTGTATCACATTTGCCCGTGCTTCCTGTGCTTTAGCTTTCATTTCCTGTTCTTCGGCAACAGCCATTGCCCTTCTCTTTTCTGCTTTGGCTTGTGCAATATTCTTATCAGCATTTGCCTGATCCATTTGCAGCATAGCTCCGATATTTTTACCAACATCAATATCAGCAATATCTATTGAAAGTATTTCATAAGCTGTACCACTATCAAGGCCTTTTGATAGAACGACCCTGGAAATAGAGTCGGGGTTTTCCAGCACTTCTTTATGATCGCTTGCTGAACCTATTGAAGTAACAATACCTTCACCTACCCTAGCCAAAATAGTTTCTTCACCTGCACCACCAACTAGTTGTTTAATATTAGCTCTCAGGGTTACCCTGGCTTTTGCGATAAGCTGGATACCATCTTTGGCAACAGCAGCAACAGGAGGTGTATTAATTACTTTTGGCTTAACCGACATTTGAACTGCCTCTAAAACATCACGCCCGGCAAGGTCAATAGCAGTTGCAGTCTTAAAATCTAAAGATATATTAGCCTTATCGGCACTTATCAATGCATTTGTTACTGCTTTAACTCTTCCACCTGCCAGGTAATGTGCTTCGAGATCGTTACGAAGTAAAGTTAAACCGGCTTTTGTAGCTGATATCAAATTGTTTACAATAATTGCCGGCGGTATTTTACGCCAACGCATAAGAACAAGCTGCAATAAACTAATCCTTACACCCGAAACCAGGGCTGAAAACCATAACCCAACGGGTATAAAATAAAAAATAATCCATAACCCCAAAATACTCACCACAGCAATGGCAATAATAACACCAATATTAGGTTCCATGATTTATGATTTTTGTTTAACAATAATTTTATTTCCTTCAACCTTTACTACTTCTATAGGCAAATTCTCACTAATATAATCATCCTTAGAACTCACCTCATAATATTCATCATTTATAAGAGCTTTACCCATCGGATTAAGCCTTGATACTGTAATTCCTTCATCTCCCTTTTTTATAATGTCTTTTTCAACAATATTTACCTGACCCTTAACCTCTTCATTGAGCATCATCTTTTTCCATGTCTTTGACTTAAGGGCTATTCCTATTGCAAAAAAAATAAAAACAATTGTAGCGGCAAGTGTCAAATGGCCAACCTGGGGATCAAACTGGCTATAAGAAAGATATACACCACCAATCATCATACCAACCCCAACAATACCCACAACCGTGGCACCAGGCACAACCAAAATTTCAAGCAATAAAAATACCATCCCAACAACAATCAAAGAAACTATAGCCAACCACAACATTGAAAAGCTTAATTAAAAAGGTTTAATAATAAATACAATAAACTATACTAAAATATTAAAAAAATTATTTAAATGACCATAGAACAAATCAACACAAAACTTAACAAAAAGTTTGATTTAATAATAAAACAAAATGATTCCAGCAAATATTAAATATTATTCCACTTTAGCAATAATATTCCGTTCTAATATTTTTCTGCACATTTCTTTCAATATTTCAACATCACCCGATTTAACTACACATTTTCCTTTATGATGAATAATCATAGTACATTGCTCAGCTTGTTCAGGATTATGGTCACATATCTTTATAAGGGTATCTATAACATGATCAAAAGTATTAACATTGTCATTATAAACAATAAGATGCGAAAATCTGGAGGAACCTTGTTTATTCTCCTGATCAGGTGTTGTTTTCTCTTTAGTCATGTTTGATACATTTGCATTTACTTGCAGCTAACAAAGGTAAATAATTTATATAATTATTTGCAAAAAAATTAAACCCTAAAAATCTAAAATAAAAAATAACGGAAGTGAGCTAAAATGCTTATCTTTAAGGCATTAAACAAAATAAACAAAACACTTTAAACTCACTTCCGAGATGAAAGATACCTTAGATTTTCACGGTAAATGCAACTTAAAGGGATTTAATTAAAATAGATATTTTCAAGAATGGGAAGAGGTAAAACCTCCTCCCATCTCTTGAAGGTTTTCATTAATTTTACC
>PUKZ01000099.1 GCA_003550725.1 Bacteroidales bacterium
CGGTGGAAATCAACCCCCTCGTGATCACTGGCAAAAAAGAAATAATTGCCGCCGATGCAAAAATTGTCATTGACGACGCAGCTTTGTTTCGCCACGAGAATCTGAAGCAGCAGCAAATTGATCACAGCCTGCATCCCCTGGAAAGAGAAGCCGAAGAGGCGGGCTTGTCGCTGGTCCTGCTAAACGGCGAAGGTGACGTCGGCATAATCTGCGGCGGTGCGGGCCTGGGCATGGCAACTATGGATATTATTGCCTATTACGGGGGAAACACGGCTAACTTCTTGGATACAGGCGGCGGTATTTCCACCGACAAAATGGCCAAAGCCCTGGAAATAGTGTTGCAGGTTCCGCAAATAAACGGCGTGCTGATTAATGTGTTCGGCGGCATCAATAATTGCTTTAACGTTGCCAGGGGCATCGCCAAAGTTATCGATGACCCGCAAAAAGAACTTCCCGCAATACCGATTGTTGTAAAAATGCAAGGGCATTTCCAGGAAGAAGGCTGGGCCCTGCTTGAACAGTATCCCGGCCTGACTGTGATCAAAGAAGGATGCCTGGATGATGCGGTGAAGTTTTTACTGGCATCGATTTAGGACTTGAGCGGAGGAAAATATCTTTCAATGGCCATTCTAGCTAATCGCGATTCAACCGTCATGATTCAGGGAATCAGCGGCAAGCAGGGTTCTCTGCATACAAAATTTATGCTCGAGTACGGGGTAAACATTGCAGCGGGTGTGACACCGGGAAAAGGCGGAAGTGAAGTACACGGGGTGCCGGTATATAACTCTCCAGCCGAAGCCATTAGTATGCACAGGAGTATTGATGCTGCGTTAATCATGGTGCCGGCACCTTTTGTCCTCGACGCGGGATCCAAGGCCATTCAGCAAAATATTCCCCTGATTGTAATCATTACTGAGCACGTGCCGATTCATGACACTATGAAATTAAAATGGCTGGCCGGAAAAAACGATCTGAAACTTGTCGGCCCAAATACAATCGGCGTAATCAGTCCGGGAAAGTGCAAGGTTGGGATCATGCCTGCAAGCCTCTACAGCGAAGGGCGGGTAGGCATAATATCGCGAAGCGGCACGATGACCCATGAGATAGCCTCCAGTCTCACCCGTTACAATACCGGGCAGTCAACATGTGTGGGCATCGGCGGAGACCCTGTAACCGGCCTGGGTTTTGCTGACACTATGGAGCTGTTTTTAACCGACGAAGAAACCGACCTTGTTATTTTAATCGGGGAAATTGGGGGCTTTTTCGAAGAGCAGGCTGCTTCTTATATGAAAAAGGTCAAATATCCCAAGCCGGTTTTTGCTTTCATCGGAGGCAAAACAGCCCCGGCCGGCAAAAAAATGGGCCATGCCGGTGCTTTGATCAGTGGAGCTTCGGGAACGGCCGAGGCCAAGGCCCGCCTCTTAGAAAATGCCGGAGTTTCCGTTGCCAGTACGGTAAAAGAATTGGTTGAATCAGTATCAGCTTACTGCAGAGAAGGACAATAAACCAGGATAGGTGATTTGACATGGCTAAAGAGACAATCTATTTTGTCGGTCACGCGCAGCTGCCGAAAAACATACCGGCCTACGAGTTGTACAGGACAATATCTGTCGGGCTGGAAGTGGAGATGGACACCGGGATTATCGTGAATGCATCGAGCAATTTGGCTACAGAACTTTCTCAACGCATTATTTCTTCCTGTATAATCAATCACGATATAAGCAAAGGGATTAAGCCCATCATAGCCCTGATTGAAAGAAGGTACCAGGGTGATGCACAGCGCGCGATCGTTATGGCTGTACGCAATGCCTACAACAGGTACCTGGAGTTTATCGAATAAACCCCATCTCGGTTAAAAGGATTGATGGAGCGGTGTTTAAACGATCGATAACAGTTTTTGGCGGAGGCGCTGTCGGGGGAATCACTGCCGCTTACCTGGTTAAAGCCGGTTTCAATGTCACTGTGGTCGAGCAGTGGAAAGAACACCTCGAGGCGATGCGTAAAAGTTTACTGGTCGACGGATGCCGGGGACAATTTGAAATGCCGCTCGCTGTTGTGGCGCCGGAAGAACTGCAAGGGCCCCTGGATGTTGTTCTTCTAGCTGTAAAAGCTGCAGGCACCCAAAATGTCCTGCATATTCTTAAACCCCTGCTTACAGAAAACACAATTATCGTTACCCTGCAAAACGGGATCAGTGAAGATGTTATTGCCGCTGCTGTAGGGCCCCACAGGACCATGGGATGCGTGGTAGGCTGGGGCGCAACTTCAGTAAAACCGGGACACCTGACCCAAACCTCCCGGGGCATGTTTGTACTGGGAAGCCTTGACCCCGAAAACGCAAAAAGCGTAAAAGACATACAAAAGATTTTGTCACATGTCTGTGAGTGTCGAACCACAGACAATATTATCGGCCTGCGCTGGCTCAAGCTTCTGGGCAACTGTTCTATTGCCACCGCTACATTGCTCGGCAAAACAATTGGTGAAGCCATCACAGTTGAAGGGATGAAGCAGGTGGTAAAAGCCGTGATTTATGAAGGCCTGGCGGTAGCGGCAAAAAGCGGTGTCCATATCGAAACCCTCAACCAAAGGCTGACCCCGCCACAGTATCTTGATTTAAAAGACTTTATCGCCGAAGCGATTATCGATCTGCTAAAAAGTGAACACAAAAATATCTTTCCAGCCTTTTACCAGGATATTTTAAAAGGACGCCGCAGTGAGATCGATTATATAAACGGTTATGTGGTAACCAGGGGCGCCGAGCTGGGGGTCAATACTCCAATTAATGAGGCCGTGGTTGGGATAATCCATGAGCTGGAGGCAAAAAAACGGCTGGTCGGCCCGGAAAATGTCGAGTCTATTAAGCAGTTATTGCCATAAACCTTGGGACTAAAGAATGTCATTAAGGCACTTTTGGGGAAGAGTTTTATTAGGAGTATCACTTAAAATTTCTACTACAGCTTTGATTAATGATCAGTTAATTTTAATTTCTCTTTCATAAAAAGGAATTGTTTGATTTAGTTTTGTTGGATTTGCTGGCCGATAGCTTTTAATTTTATTGAGGTAGAGCTCAAAATTACCTACCTCAAGCAGAAGGCTTTTTCTTAAAAGCTCGTCGCAAAACTGTTGGCTTCTTGTTCATTTTTTTGAGAGCTGTGAAAGCGGAATATGTTTTCAAATGTACAGTAATATTTTTCTTTGCCATGCCCGGGCAAGTAATAGTGCCCTAGTTCATGAGCTACACTAAAAGCATCTCTACTCCGATATCGACTATTTGAATTGAGTATTATAAATGCACTACTACCCATTCTAAGAAGTAATGCCTCAGCACTTTCCAACGGTTCCAAAGCTATTTGAATGTCACATTTAGCACAAATACTAAAAGGATCGATCGGTGGAATAGGAGGCATGTCAATTTCCCGAAGGAATTCAATGGCATGGCCTTCAGGTCTTATGCCGGGAATTTTGTAACCACCTATTCCTCCCGGCATTTTTGCTCCTCTTTATCTTTTAGCTCTTCATAATACTTTTCCACTATCTTTTCATCCTCAGCTGTTAGCACATCATAACTCCTTGCAGCGACAGAAAAGTCCCGGCCTTCTGCCGGCTTAATTAAGGATTCAACGTCACTGCGCGAAAAACGCCATTCGCGCCCTACCTTGGTTGCCTTTAAACGCCCATCTCTTATCATGTTATATACTGTTTGGTTGCTTACCCTTAAGAGATCTGCAACCTCTTCCACATTTATATATTCGGGCTTTTCTCGCAGCTTGGAATCATAAAAACCGGCAGTTATATTCTGAATCATTCTGGCTTCTTCCGGGCTAAATATCAGCTCGTCACATTCCGGACATTTATACGCTTTTACACCCTGAATTGTAAGAGTATAATCACCCCAATTCGAGCTAAAGGTGGTGGTTATCTCTTGAGTGCCTTCATGACATGCTACACATTTCATTTAATTCGCCTCCAAACTTTTTGGCCATCAATATATTCCCATTTATTTTCCTCATCAAACTTAAATGCAGTTAACACCTGTACATCGGGGTGAGCTATAGCGACTACAACTGCAAAAGAAGGTATGTTTTCTGTGGCTTCTTGATATAACACCCTAATATCTTTTCCTGGAAATTTTTGAACCTCTAATTCTTTGCCCTCAGCTATGGCCTTCTAAAGTCCTTTTTAACCATTTTAACCATGCTGAGATTATTCTCGGAGCTGACTTTTTGCAGCAACTGAGGCATTACAGCCCCGGCCAATAATTCATTCCAGCCGCAAAGCAGCAATTACCTTGCTGTTTTCAATAAATTGCAGCTTGCCCCACCGGAGGGTTATATTTATCCATGAGCCCTATTCTTCTTTTTCCATAATCTTTTTTATGACCTTTTTATCTTTTTCACTGATACCGCCCCTGGCTGCTATACTGACTGGACTTCTACCTTTCATCTCCAATGATTTTGACAAAAGTTCATTAACAAGCGCGTTAATGCTTTTTCCTTTCTCTTTAGCCTCTATAGCAATGCGCTTATGCAATTCAGGATCAGTGCGCACAACAAACTTTCCGGAGTAAGGCCTATCCGGCTCCTCACCACGTTCAGCACAAAACTCCAGATAATCATCAACAGAATCCTTAAAGGCCTGTTTTACTTCATCTACAGTTGTCCCTTCAAAAGTGACTACATCTCTTATATTTATAACCTGACCATGTAAGATGTCGGCTTCTTCATCATACTCAATCTTGCCATAATAACCCTTATATTCCATTATCGTTCACCCTCCCCGTTTCTTCAAGGAATCTACGAATATATTTAACGGTCGACTTATTGGCTTCAGGATTTGGATGAGGCCTGTGAAAAACAGCCTTAACACCTTTATAAGCTACTCTAATGCGTGAACCCTTGCCTTCTGACAATTCAGCTCCCAGAGCTTTAAATAATCCCTCAATATCAGCCCAGGGAATATCAGAGCGCTCCGGTTTTTCGAATATCTTAGCCAACGTACTCCGTTGTTTCTTGTTCATAGAATGATGATATCATTATATGATATCATGTCAAGGGTTTTTGAAATCATCGATACCCCGATCCCGAAACAAATTCATTTAACCCTTACAAATAGCGCTCTGTTAAGTATTGATATATTTCGAATGCTCCTGCCTGTAATCCATTGTGAGCCATGATTCTTCTAATCACTGCGTGATCAATATTGTAGGCAGACAAGGCAGTGTAACAAAACTTTTCTCCCACAGTTTTACTCCCTTGTTTGATAAAAAAACAACCGGCTGCAAA
>PUKZ01000114.1 GCA_003550725.1 Bacteroidales bacterium
AAATGATTTTACCATATAAGGCATATAAGCTCATATGAGAATTTTCTATTAATATCAACAGAAATTAAAACCCGAACCTTATATGTCCTTATATGTCTTATATGGTTTAAAAAGTCAGTCGGGTAAATCTCTGTAAAATTCATTAACAAAAGTTTTTCCTGTTTTCCAGATAGGACAGCCGCTTTGCAAAAACAAAATGTGTAAACCAAAGAATAAGAGAGCGTTATAAAATTAATGAAAAATTCATCCGGAACTCAGGAGATTGTGTTTTTGGGCGGTTTTTATGTCAGTGATTAATGTTGTTTTTTTAATTATGGCAGCAGGTTTGTTTATGAGGATTTTTTTATTTTACAACAAAAAAGGGAAGACTTTTGAAAGAGTCTTCCCTTTTTTGAAGAATTTTTTAATGATAAAATTTATTGTGCTATTTTAACCCGTTTGGTTATTACACTTTCATTGGTTTGAATTTCCATAAAATAAATTCCCGGCCTAATGTTGCTAACATTAATCTCTGTAGTTAAACTATTGAGTGGGATATTTCTTATTATCTGGCCTCTGATATCTATCATTGTGATTTCCTTGATTTTTTCGTTTGACTCAATGTTAAATATATCTCTGGTTGGATTAGGAAAAACTGATAATTTGACTTTTTCATGTTTTCCTATATTAGTACCGTCAGCGTTCATAATTACTTTGGCAATATGGTTATTATTTATTGTAATAGTGTTATTTACTGTATGGTACCCGTTTTTTTCCACTTCATAGTCATATTTTCCTGATTTAATTTCTTTAAACACATATTTTCCCGGCTCTTGTTGAACTTTATCAAAAGTAATGACGGCATTTTCGACAACATTGCCCCAGTTATCTTCGATATTGAAAGTAACTTTATAAGCTCCATACAGGGTTACTTCAACGGTGGCGTCACCTTCGATTGTAACATCATCTTTTGTGGTAAAGTATCCTTCTTTTTCCACTTTGAAATCAAAGGTTCCGTCTCCAATGTTTTCAAACACGTAGTCGCCGGGTTCATTTTCCTGACCTTTAAAATTAACAACTGCTTCTGTAATTTCATTACCATGTTCATCATAAATATCGAAAGTAACCGTGTATTTTTCAAACATAGTTACCTCAATGGCAATATCTTCGTCTTCCACAGTCACTTCACCTTCACTTGTAAAGTATCCTTCTTTTTCTACCGTATAATCGTATGTTCCTTCTTCAACATTAGTAAATTGATAATCGCCGGGTTCATTTTCCTGGCCGTCAAAAGTGACTATAGCGCTATCAATAGGGTTTTCTTTTTCATCTTTAATTTCGAAGTTAACCACGGGGTTAAGCATTCTGAGAGCCTGATATGCATCAAGTCTACCGCTACCGAGCAGTCCGGTAAAGTTAGGATTTTCTGCGTAGATGTCGTCATTGGCGCTGTCTATTAGAATATTCCACAGTTCATCATTTGTAAGTTCTCCATAGGCGTGAGAGACTACCAGGGCAGCGGCTCCTGAGACGTGAGGGCAAGCCATTGATGTTCCGGACATATATGTGTAGCCGTTGTTTAGGTTTGTTGATGCAACATTTGTTCCCGGTGCAATTATGTCGATCCATTCGCCGTAGCTGGAGAACGAGGATCTTTTACCCCGGTTGTCATGAGAAGCGACAGCCATAGCTCCTTCATAAGCTGCGGGATAAATAACCTGGCTGGAATTTTCATTACCTGCAGCGAAGATAGTTATTCCACCGTCCAGTGCTTCGCCACCGCCATGTTCATTAAAATAGTCTATAGCGTTTTGTATCGATACCGGAAATTGACCTGGAATTGTGAATCCCCAGCTGTTTTGAGTTATTGCGGCGCCATTGTCGGCTGCATATTGAAAGCCAGCTTCTGTATTGTAAGATCCTAAAGCAGCAATTGTCATTAGACTTACACCATCATCAGAGCCACTTCCCCCTGCTAAACCAGCAACTCCTATGTTGTTGTTTGTAACTGCAGCTACCGTTCCGCCAACATGTGTTCCGTGACTGCCTGGAGTAGTGTTTGTACCTTCAGGACCTATATTTTCCCACATGTTACCTTCCAGATCCTCATGTAGGTATTCCATTCCGCTGTCAATAATTGCAACTATTACATCAGAATTTCCTGTTTCAATTTCCCATGCAGCCTCAGCATTACAATCCCATCCTTCTATACCTTGTTGACCCTGGATTGTTTGTCCCGTGTTATTGAAATGCCACTGGTGCTCTTCATAATGCTGGTCATTCGGAGTCCATCTCGAATCCTTGTTGTTTTTTTCTTCTATAGGGGTAACATCAACAGGTTCTATGATCTGCTTTTTTAATACCGGCTCAGCAATTTTCACCTCTTCCAGGCTTTCAAAGTCAATTAGGGCTGCAATAATGTCAGCATTATTGTCGAGCTTTAACTCATACCAAAGATGAAACCCCCATTTCCTATGTCTTTCCTTGTATTTGAGAGATGCTTCGGAAATTTCATAAAGATCTTCCAGCATGGGTTTGTACTTATGTATGTTATAAGTTTTGTTAATTTTATCCAGCGAAGCAAGACCTGTTTTTACAATATCATTTTCTGTTACATCAAAATCTGTATTTTCGATAATTTTTTCGAAGTCACGTTCAAATCGTATCTTTATTATTCCGGGATAGTATGCATTGTCAGGAATATTTTCTAAATCTAAAGTCTGACTTATAACTCGCTGATCTTCATTGTTGTTTGAGTCATTGCCGGAAATTTCTTTATCATGAATGCCTTTTGCATTAACTGTGGTGGCTATGATTATTAGTGCAGTACAAATGACAAAAACCGAAATAAATCTTTTAAATTTCTCCATTATATAAAAAATAAATTATTATTAAACGTTTAATGATTTCATTTTTTCATCATACAAAATTTTAACACAGATACAATAAATTTTGCATATTTAAACAACAAAGTTAATAAATTTGTTTACAACAAAATATTTTTCTATTAAACAAAAAAAATGTCCCTGTATTTAACACGATGATAAATGAGATTGTGATATTTTACCTTCTAAAACGGCTTTAGTCTTTAATACCTTTTGGTGTCCCACCTGCAATTTAATGATAATCCTTGTATCAGTAGATTTAAAAAATGACTTTTATTGGGCTTATATTCGATTAATTATTGTTTTTGTTGATAATTATTGCATTTTTTTGATAATTGATTTAAAAGGGCATAAAAAAAGGGAAAGCTTTATATTGCTTTCCCTTTTTTTTAAGGATATTAGGTTTTCGATTTTATTGTGCTATTTTAACACGTTTGGTTATTACACTTTCATCGGTTTGAATTTCCATAAAATAAATTCCAGGCCTAATGTTGCTTACATTAATCTTTGAATTCAAGTTATTCACAGTTATATCCCTGATTATCTGTCCGCTGATATCTGTCAACCTGATTTCTTTGATATTTTTATTTGATTCAATGTAAAAAATATCACGGGTTGGGTTGGGGAATACTGAAATGTTAATATTTTCATATTCTTCGGTAGAAGTGCCGTCTGCTTCCAAAATTACCCTTGCGATATAGTTGCTTATTACCGTAATATCGTTAACAACTGTAAAGTAACCATCTTTTTCTACTTCATAGTCATAAGTTCCGGATTTTATGTCTTTAAACACGTATTCTCCGGGGTCGTTTTGGATGTTATCGAAAGTAATAATTGCATTTTCAACTATATTACCAAACTCATCTTCGATTTCGAAAGTAACTATATATGCTCCATCCAATGTTACTTCAACAGTGGCGTCACCTTCGATTGTAACTTCATCTTCCTTTGTAAAGTAACCATCTTTTTCTACTTTGTACTCGAAAGTTCCGTCTTCAATGTTTTCGAATACATAATTGCCGGGTTCATTTTCTTCGCCATCGAAAGTAACAGTAGCTTCTGTTACTTCATTGCCGTGTTCATCTTCAATATCGAAAGTAACTGTGTATTTTTCGAACATAGTTACCTCAACGGTAACATCTTCTTCTTCAACAGTTACTTCACCTTCAGTTGTAAAGTATCCTTCTTTTTCTACCGTGTAATCGTATGTTCCTTCTTCAACATTAGTAAATTGATAATCGCCGGGTTCATTTTCCTGGCCGTCTAAAGTGACTATAGCGCTATCAATTGGGTTTTCGTGTTCATCTTCAATTTCGAATGTAACCGATGGGTTGAGTTTTTTAAGGGCTGCATAAGCATCAAGTCTGCCGCTGCCGAGCTGTCCTATAAAGTTTGGGTTTTCTTCATATATATCTTCATTTGCGCTATCTAATAATATATCCCATAGCTCATCGTTTGTTAGTTTACCGTAGGCATGTGAAACTACCAGGGCTGCAGCGCCTGATACATGGGGTGTTGCCATGGAAGTTCCTGATTTATATGAATATGAATTATTTAACTCTGTTGACAAAACATCTGTTCCTGGTGCAATTATATGGACCCAATCGCCATAGCTTGAGAATCCTGATCTTTTGCCCTGGTTATCATGAGCGGCGACAGCCAATGTACCTTCGTATGCTCCGGGGTAAACAGGTGAAGTAGAATTATAGTTTCCTGCGGCAAATATTGCTATTCCGCCGTCTAATGCGGTACCACCGCCTTCTTCATTGAAATAGTCGATACCATCGGCATATGATGGATTTATGGGTATATTAGGCCCTCCCATACTCCAACTGTTGGAGGTTATGGCAGCTCCGTTGTCGGCTGCATAAATATGTGCAGCTCCCTGGCACATGGATCCACCTCCTAATGCATGTATGGTCATTAGCCTGACACCGTCGTCAGAACCGCTTCCTCCGGCTAATCCTGCTACTCCGATACTGTTGTTTGTAACTGCAGCTACCGTTCCTCCGCAATGTGTGCCATGACTGCCTGAAGGCGTTGCTGTGCCTTGTGGGCCTATATCCTCCCACATATTGCCTTCTAGATCCTCATGATCAAACTCCATACCGGTATCTATAATTGCAACAATTACATCGTCGTTTCCTGTTTCTATTTCCCAGGCGGCCTCGGCATTGCAGTCCCATCCGGGTACGCCTGTTTGCCCGCCTATTGTCTGCCCAGTATTATGAAAGTGCCACTGATTACTATACTGAGGGTCGTCGGGCGACCATCCTGATCTTCCTTCTTTTTCAGCAGGCCTGCTTTCAACAGGTTCTATAAGCTTTATTTTAAAAGAAGGCTCAGCAACTTTAACTTTATCAAGACTTTCGAAGTCATTTATAGCTTGAATTATATCAGCA
>PUKZ01000107.1 GCA_003550725.1 Bacteroidales bacterium
AGACCGTGTACTATGTCGGGTTCCTATCTGAGGAGCCCGGCAAGAACGGCCGCCCGCGCTATAAAGCGATGCGCTCCACGAAGACCGGCAACGAAGCGCTGGCCCGCAAGCGAGCGAATGAAATGCTCGCAGACGGTTCGGTATTCGCGAGCAAGGAAAATCTCCGCGAGTATCTATTGGGTTTCTGGACGCCCGGCGAATCGGCGTATCTGAGAAGCTATGAAAGCGAGCGTGGCGAAGCGCCCTCCCCCGTCTACGTCGAGAACTCCCGACGCGCGATAGAAAAGCATTTCCTTCCGTGGTTCGATGAACGCAGTATTACCAAGCTTTCCCAGCTATCGAAACGAAATCTCGCAGCATGGCGCGATGATATGCGCGAAGCTGGTGTATCGCCCCGCACTATCAACCGCGCCCGGCAAGCGGTATGGCGTGCGCTGGCGTGGGCGGCGGAGAATGACGATCTACCCTATCACCCCGGCGAATACGTACGGCCGGTGAAAGAGACACCGAAAGAACGCGAGATTTTCGAGGTAGCCGAGCTGAATAAGCTATTCGCGGTCGAGTGGCCAGACTTCCGTTGCCGTGCCGCGTGTATGCTCGCCGTGTCCACGGGGGCACGTATGGGTGAGGTTCGCGGGCTTCAAGTTAAGAGCGTGAACCTTGACGAAGGCTACATTGAGATCGTGACCAACTATCAGGACACCGAAGGCTTGAAGCGCCCGAAATGGAATAAGGTTCGCGCCGGTCGCGATGCCCCGATTATCACTGGGAACGTGATATCAGCGCTCGGTGAGGTACTCGAGAAACACCGATTCGGCGCGGCCCCCGACCATCTTGTCTTCGCCGATATCGAGAGCCCGTATGTACCGATCGGAAAGCACGCGATCGGGAACGCCTTGCGCGAAGCATCGAAAGCCGCCGGTATACCGCCCGGCCGCACGTTTCATTGTCTCCGGCATACGTTCGTGAGCGTGATACGGCCACATATGGAAGGCACGCGGCTCCTGCGTATGGTAGGGCACTCAACGCCGGAGATGACCGACCAATACACGAAGACGACCGACGCAGACCGCAAGGTACTGCGCGAAACGATCTCGCGTGCGTTCGGTGGTTTCCTCGAATAGTCTATCCATTCCGAGTGCGATAGCCGGTTCTCTATCGTTCGCCCCGATGACAGACAACAAAAGCGAGTATTAGAATGGATACGGGGAGGACGTAATCGTGGTAATCAAGTCATCTACACTTAGCGCATTGTTGATTCTATCTCTGGTGCTGTTGGTTGCATGCGCATCTCCGACGGCCACGCCGGAGCAAGAAGCAAGCCTAGAGCGGATCGAATCATTCCCAGGAGTGTCGGAACGCGAACTGTATGATCGGGCGGAAGATTGGATAGCACGAAACTTCCAATCGGCAGACGATGTTATTCAGCTTCGCGACCCGGATTCACCACGCATTATCGCGCGAGGTCAGGCGCGACCGGCGCTAGATCTCGGATTCCGACGTGCGTTCATGTATACGATGATTCTCGATTTTCAGGATGAGCGAATGCGCGTGCGTTATGAGAATCTCGAGAGCCGCGATATCGGTAATGTCGCTGGGCCAGACATGGATAGACAGTGGGATTCGATCGCGGAACACTTGAACGCCAATACTGACGATCTGATTGAAGCGATCGAGGTAGGCGACGTTCACGACGACTGGTAATGGCGATTGAGCGAATAGCCGCCCGAGCTAGTGAAATCGGACATAACTCATTGCGTTGTAACGGCCGCGTTTTACATCGTCGGCAAGAAAGTCGGCGAGCGGTCGATTTTGGCCCCTATGACGCACGTGAGAGCCCGTCAGCGCGTCGGCGCGGTATCCTTAGGCTCGTCGCGGACACGAAGCGTTCAAGCCGTTTAGCCGTGGCGTGTAGACAATCGCCTATGCCCCGTAGCTGGTGCCCGGTAAGCGTTTCGTGTTCGGCGACCGTGGAAAGCATAGCTGCAATTCCGTCGATCTGCCGGACAGTTAAGCGTGCTTCGGAGATATCCATACGCCGATTATCGGAACGGTAGCACGGAATTGTGAAAGGCCCCCGCGATCCCAGACCTGACCGTCGGGGGCGACACGGACAAGAGAGGGCCGTGTCCTGCAATGTAGCGGGTCGCGCCCGCAGCCTACCGGGTTCGTAAACCGGTACGGTCGGCCGCGAGTAGCGCTTTCCCTTTCAACTCGAGGTAGTGTCCATCGTCTTTCACGAGACCGAATAGCTGGTAGGCTTCCCGCGGCAGCCGTGGTCGTCGCGGTGTCTCGAAGTCGCTTGCAATGCGCCTGCGTATTTCAAGTATCTCGCTGTTCGTCATTGTCGCTTTCCTTCCTCGGCAGACCAGTGAATATCGGCCCGTCGGTTTTCGTACCGTCGGGCGATACCCACACAATCTGTATCGTAATCGGCTCCGGCTCATTCGTTCCCGTGGCTACTTCGAGCCGCTTTAAACGCTGGTCGGTTTGTTTGTTCATGGCTTTCTCCGTAAGTCGTCGATAATGCATACGGCGTCGGGAAAACGGCGACGGAGTGCTTCATACTCTCGCGTGCTCAATGTCTCCCGCTTGCCGCGGTCGACCCGCATGTACGTGTCTTCATTGAGTACATCGAACATGAATAATGCCCGGTCCGGCCGTACCGCCCGCTCGACTCTCGCTACTCGCTCACGCATTAGTGCACTCTCCTGATATATCCGCCGTCGGTTCTCACAACGTCTTCGATCGCTTGCAGGCGATCTTCGAAGTCATACCGGTGACACTCGGCGATGGCGCGCAGTGCGCTTATTTGAGCGCGAAAGCGGGCGACATCGGCGCTCGGGTCTTGTCGAAACTCGTTCAAGCAACTCGTCATAGCTTTTCGACACTTCGGTAAGCTCGACGGGTTAAGTTTTTTCTGAGGCTTTCCGGTCGTATCTGTTTGCTCTGTAAGTACTTGTTCCATTACATAGTCCTTCTTTTATATAGTTTCGTCCGTCATTCCGGCACGGATTCGAGCGGCTCGAGGTCTATCAATTGGTCAATAGACACGCCGAAGCGTCGGCCGTGTTCATCCTTCACGTACGCTGCGTCCCGGTCTTCGGTCCGTAGGTAGTGATTCGCCGAGTCGAGTAGCTGCGCGCCCACCTGGTCTCCGAAAATCCCAGGTGGAACCTGTCTCAATCGATTCGCGATAGTGTCGGCATACTCGTTTTCACCAGCGTCCCGCAGTCGAGCCGCGAGCGCTTCGCCTTCATACCGGTTGCGAAACGTAACGGCTACTTGACCGATCGTCGCGTCGGCAATCGCTTGTGCTTGCCGTATCGCCTGATCGGTGGACATGGTGGACATGCGCAACTTCGCTTCTTCGATATCGGCTAACCGTTCGTGTGCCGTCGGCTTTTGCTTTTTCTCGCCACGGTCGAACGCTTGCGATATAAGCTCTTCGCCGAAGGCTTTACGCTCTCGGCGGTATTCGGATTTGGCGTCGCTCAATCTCTGAGCTACGTCCTGTTTGACGAGCTTGCGCCGTTTGTGTACGCCACCCTCGGCAGCCTGCTGTATGTATGCCTGAATATTGCGGATTCGGCCGTTCAGCTTGAGGTTCGGCCGGTCGGTGCCGTACTTGTTGAACAAGTTGGCGAAACTCGCGTTGTAGCCGTCCTGCGCCATTGCCTGCTGGGTACCCTGTAGGTCTACTTCTTGTTTCGTCTGCATATCTATAACCTTCCTTGCGTATGGAAGCTGTACTTCCTTTGTCTCGTCTCGAGCCGCCCGAGTGCTCGCCCTCGTCCAATCGTAGCCATGATAGCAACGAACGAAGCTGCGTAGATACCCAAATAGCGTAACAAGCTAGTGATATCGTACTTAATTCGTTGCGCTGTAACGACTTTTCCATGGACAGTCGGCGAAGACGTCGGCGCACGGATAGTCGATCCTGACATCACTGACACTACTGATAGGTTTTTTCTGAACTCTGCCTCGCGTGAGTGGCGTACTAGAAAAAGTTTCGGAAAACACGTGTCAGTCTTGTCAGTCGTATCAGGACAAGCGAATGCCAACATAGTGGTTTCCTTTCTCGAGGTGTTCGGTGCTATATCCACGCTCACGCATAGCGGCGTGGAATGACTTTGTACTCATCGGCCGTTCGAGCTGCGATTCACTCCAATCGCGATAGCGCCGGTACACTTCCGACGTCTTCACCGCTTCGCTGCTGGGCTCGATACATTCGGCAATGAACGGTGCAAGGCGGTCTTCGTCGCGCTTGTAGAGCGCCGTGGCAAAGTCGATAGTCTCACTGTGCGGCATAGCCTCGGCGTTCCATCGGCGCGCCCCGTCAACGATCCACGCGAGAACCGCATCCGATTCGGCCCGTAGTTTTTCCGACAGTCGCGTGTCTACAGCGTCGCCACGTGCTTCGAACTCGAAGGGAACGAGCCGCACGCGACGCCATACCGAGTGACCGCCGGTAGTTATTCGCGGTGCGTGATTCGTGGACAGAATCGGCGTGAACTCCGGCGAGAACTCAATCAGGTTTCCGTATAGGAATCGGCCGGTCAGCGTGTCTCCGCCTGTTAGCCATTTGAACCGCGCTTCCGATAGCCGTGCGTCCGATTCGGTTTCCTGAATCGATAGCATACGGACGCCTTTCAGCTTCGCGATCTCCGGCGTAGGCCCGGCCCCCGGCTTCGCGTTGACCATCAACTCCGGGCTTGCCACGCTCGAGTAGTCACCCAGGACGTGTAGTAGCAACTCGGTCAGCGAGCCTTTGCCGTTTGAGCCGCTGCCGACGAAGAAGGCGGCAATGTGCTCGCGACAATGCCCGGTAGCCGCATAGCCGACAAGCCGTTGAACATACTCGATCCAGTCCACGCGCCCGAGTGAGATATCGGTGAGAAATCGAAAGAACGTCGGGGCCGCGTCGAAGTACCGCGGAAGCTCATCTTCGCCGATCTCGAGCAAGTCGGGATCGAACGATGCTCCGGCAATCTTGGAGTGCATTTCGTCGGGATCGTGGCTACGAATCTCGCCGGTGCGGAGATCGACAATGCCGTTCTGCACGTTCAGGGAGTCCGGCTGCTGGTCGAAGTCTTTACCCTCGGCAGCTAACTCCGGCGAGCCTTTCGCGAGCCTTGCAATAGCTTCCAGCCGGTTCGCGGCTTCGCTGCGTTTCGCGTGGTCGGCGATCTGCGCGCGGTCGTTCTTGTCTTCGGCCAACTCCGCTTCGCTGTAG
>PUKZ01000088.1 GCA_003550725.1 Bacteroidales bacterium
AAGGCTGTGGTTACGCCACCACAAAACTACGCATCAAGGGCTAAAATATTTGCAATGTCGCTTTTAGCTTTGATCTGTTTTTGAGAGTAATTAATCGATGTTGTTTTTTTATACATTCCGATAACATTACGGAGCGACTTCAAATATTTTTTAACGCCCTTTTCGCTTGTTTTGTAGGTGTCTTCACCATAGGTCGGAGGACGGTTTTAACCAACTTTGGTATAAAAAATTAAACTTATTAAGATTTTTAAAACCGATTTACTATAAATCTATCTCCAAAACCTTATCGCATTCACGCCGGTGCATCTCGACGTTTGGGCAGGCCTGCGTGTCGCTGCTTTCAGCGTACTGCGGCGCTTGTAAAGACATGCTTCGTGGCACGGCTTGATTGGTAAGATATTTAAAAGATATTGTAATAAGAAAAGAACCGGTATCACAAGTAAAATTAATCCAATAACTCGACGAAAAAGACCGAAGTACCGTCTTTAAAAAATTGATACAATGCTTACTAAAAGAAAGTTTTGGGAGTTATATAAGAAGGATGTGGCGGGATTGTAATACTCAAATACTATAATAACTCAATATTATAATATAACTTGACATGCCATATTTATTGTAATAAAGATAGTTAATTAGTTCGATACATTAAATATTTATAAAATCAGCTTAAAACTCCATCATTCTAGAATATAAAATGCCTGACAATATCATTGTAGATAAAGAAAACACCTGATAAAAACCTGATATTAAGATAAAATGTATTTTTTTCAAATTCGTTCTTTCATCAAAATAAGTTATGATTTTTTTATAATTATTACTTTTTAAAAATAACTTTTTGTTTGTGAAATATATTATAATAAGGGGTATAATGAAAATAATTGCGAACAAAATAAAGCTAATATTACCAAGTATGTATCTATATAACAAGTTTGATATAAACAAAAAAGCCATAAAATTATTTGCTAAACACCAAAATAACAAAGCACAAGCTGAACCAGGAACAGGGTGTTTTTGTTTTAACTTTTCTGATGACGTTAAATCTATATATTTATAAAGAACATAAAACAGAAAAAAATAGGGTTTTAATATCATGGTTTTTTCTTGTTTATTTCAGAGTTATCTTTATATTTATTATAATACCATTTATTAAATTCTTGATCAATCCATTGCCCTCCAATTAATCTAACTCCTCCATAGATCACTCCTGCTGTTACTCCTATTTTCGTTGATGGGGGGAATATTGTTAAACCTAAAATCCCTGTGGTAATTGTTGCATCTAAACGGTGTGAGGGTTCTGCTTGTTCTGTCCATTCAGCATGACCATATGTTAGCAGATTTGCAGCTGTCCCTGCAATTCCAAATTTTCTTCCTATATTACTCAAATCACTTAAATGAGCCGCTGAACCAAAAATTGTAGAAAAGCCACTAACCACGTTTCCAGCAAAATCTACGTCCTCTTGTTTAATACCCCAGTCTGAGAATTCTTCCTTCGTCTC
Source organism: Bacteroidales bacterium (assembly GCA_003550725.1). Taxonomy (GTDB): domain Bacteria; phylum Bacteroidota; class Bacteroidia; order Bacteroidales; family UBA7960; genus PUKZ01. The sequence goes on from PUKZ01000088.1 coordinate 1,497, forward strand.
ATCAATAACACTCTGAACATCATCCAAAGTTTCTACATCATATCCTCGACTTTGATAATAACTTATTAAATAATCTATCCAATTATATTTTTTTTCTTCTTCATCATCATCTTCACCATCAACTTCTTCTCGCGCGTTCATACCCATATAATCTATATAACGTACAGGATTATTATCAGCATAAACATATGGTGATTGTTGAGTAAACTTTTCAGTCAATGGGTCAATCGTATGAAAACGGGCAATCTCCGGGTCATAGAATCTCGCCCCGTAATCATACCAATTGTCAAAGAACCGTTATAATATTGTTATTCGGTTGAATTTGAGTTGTTTTCAGATGGTTTATATCCACATTCATGTTTATCATATATACTAAACTCTCCGTTTTTATACCAGCAACGCCAACTTGAATAATTCCTGTGAATAATTAAAGTTGATTCGTCATCTGCTTCTAATTCAATTTTTTGGGTTTTCCCTGTTTTTTTAAACCAAGTTTCAGGTGGATTATCATCCCAAACAAAAAACTGATGATCTTTAAAATTAAAAACAAATAATTCTCTATCTAATAAGTTATATCTTCTTTTACCCAAACCCCCAAAACCAAAATCAACTAAACTATTTTTTTTATTAATCGATAACACATATATATGCTCGGAATGATAACAGTCATGCTTTTTTTCAAATTCAATAAAACTAATCAATCAAAGATGAAAAATCTTCATTTGTTATATCAATAAGCGGCAAAGAATCTTTATTATTAACTTTAGCTATAACAGCATTTGAAAATAACATAAGTATCAAAATGTAAAAAACTAATTTTTTCATAATTATCATGGTTTTAATGTAAGACCATCATTCTTTGCTCAGAGCTGCACAAATAACTTTATTATAAACTGTAGTATATTTCGGATAATATAGAACTAATATGATTTAGTAAAATAGCTTATCTATTTAAATTGGACCGTTTTAAGTAGCTCTTCTGAATCTATATTAAAATAAACATTCATTTGTCCTGTATCATCTGGTGCTGTAAACATAACGAAAGGTCCTCGTTTCCATCTATCTATGTCTTCTTGAGATTCTAGTGGATTAAAAATAACGAACAAAAACCGTTGTCCTGCTTCATCAAGGTATCCATAATAATGACGCCCTCTATTTTTATAAGTTTCACCGGTAATTTCTAAATTTGGATTGTAATAAGTTTGTTGTTTTATAAAATCTCCATATTCTTTATGAAAAACCTTTTCAAATAATAATATTTCATATAATGTTGGAGTGTATCTCTTATTATAATTATTAGGATACATTGGTTCTGGGAAAGGAAAGTCTGTCGTGTCAGCAAAGACAATTCCTTTTACCCCATATTCTTCTATTTTAATTATAGGATAGGTTGTTGTACTATCAATTAGTATAGATTTATTAATTGAACATGATAGCAATAATTTAAAAAAAATTGTTGCTATCATTATAATTTTTAGTTTATTAATATTTATAAGGCGCATAAATAAATGGTGATGAAGTTGGAATTATGTTTCTTTGATTATTTGGCATATTTGCTTTTTGCTTCATATAATGATGTGCTGATCTTCTTGTACCCGGCACTAAAGCAGGTCCTACTAAATTGCCTCTATCTGTCGTATAATGTGTACGCAAAGGCTCACCATGTTCAGAACGTATTTTGTTTTCAACATGCATCGCATATTTATCAGCATGTGGAATTTCTTCGCCATCTTGTAATTTTATCCATTTATTCATGTCCATGCTCGGATAATCTTCAGCATGTCCAAGTTCGTGAGCTAAACCAATAAATGCAGGGCGTATATTATCTCCTCGTTCATTTGGACCACCTTCTGTACTTTCAGGATTCCATTCTATTGATGCTCCTCCCACTCCCTCTATTACAAATCTATTTTTATCTCCGCTCATTATTGTAAACTCATAAGAGCTTTCTTGCAATCCTGAGACTAAACTTTGTCCTACATCACCTCCTGTTCTTATTTTATCAAGTGCATCAACAGTTTTTTGCACAAATTCACTTCTATCACCTTCGTACAATTCTCCGTCTTTATATAAAGAACCATCTACATATTTATAACGCTGATCGTCATAATAAATAAAAATATCCCTACCATCCGGATCAATGTATATGATGGGATTATTCGCCACGTAAGCATAAGGTGAGGTAGAATAATAATTCTCCGCATGCGGATCAACCACGTGCCAGCGGGCTATTTCTGGATCGTAAAATCGGAAGCCGTAATCATACCAATTGTCAAAGAACTAAATTAATTGCAATGAGTATGTTTAAAATAAAACTCAAATTCGCCATTATTATAAAGATAAATCCAATAAGAATAAGAATCCAATAAACGATGGTCTATAACTACTTCTCCATCAATAATTTCATCTTTTATTTCATAAAATTTTATATTTTTTGTTTTAGTAGTTTCTTTTAAAATAGTACTGTCAAAAAACCTGCCTGTTACAATAAATAAATGGTTTTTATAAGTAAAACAACCCCAAATATTGCTCCTTTTAAGAGGCTCTATTCCTTCTGAACTAATTTGAATTATTGACTTTGTATTATCTTTATGATAATAATTTAGGTGTATATTAAAAACCCAGTTTTTTTCGAAGTAATTACAATTACTTTCAAACTCAATAATACTATCAAGAATGGGTAGCAATCTTTTGTTTTTTATTTCTAAAACGTTTAGCCTTTCCTTTGTTTCTTGATAATTTAATAAGAAAGCTGATATAACTAATATTAATATTAGAAAAATTTTATTATTGAGGTTCATAATTTTTATTTTATTCCATGTTCATCATATTCATAATATTTCCCGGGGTGAATATAAATCTTTAATGTTGGTCTACTTTCAGGTCTAAGACCTTGGTGGTAAAGTCTCGCACCTCTTATATCACCTGGTGAAGCTTCAGCAACCCCACTAGGATGATTATGAATAACTTCTCGAAGAGTATATCCCGTTTGTCGCAAGTATCCGCCAACAGCAGTAGAGGATTCATCATGAGATGTTCCTACAATATTCCTTCCAGAACTTTCTGTTCCAATTTTTGCATCAGTCCATTCAACACCCGTGTTAGCAGGGTCAGCAAAAAACTCAAATAATTGAGTGGCATTGTCATCACCCGTTATTTCAAATATTGTCAATGTCTTATCGACAACATCACCTGATTGACTATCTCTTACCTTTACTGTTGGTTTTCTTACTGCTGTAACTGTCTCATACTCAAACTCAATTGATTGCCCATCAATTATATTTTTATCACTATCAACCATATGAAATATATCGGCATCCGTATAATCAGGGTCATGATAAACGACCTCCCCCTCTTTATTAATATGCCATATATCCCTACCATCTGGGTCAATGAATACGATGGGATTGTTAACAGCGTATGCATATGGTGATGTGTTGTAATAATTTTCCGCATGCGGATCAATCACGTGCCAGCGGGCAATTTCCGGGTCGTAGAATCGTGCTCCGTAATCATACCAATTCAACCCAAAATCATCCTGCAGTTCTTTGGAGTTGTAAAGGTATCGGTTGGTTAAATTTTCGCCGGTGCCCTCGTTTGATGACATGTCGCAAATAAGCATACCAA
>PUKZ01000167.1 GCA_003550725.1 Bacteroidales bacterium
CTCCTTAGTTTTCATTGTCAGTCATTTAATGTCGAAAGATACGAATTTATGGTCAAAATATAACCTCTTTTTTCTCTCCAATCAACGTTTGAAGCTGCGATTACTATGCTGCACAACGGTTACGTGTATGGTGTCGTTTGGCGATTCGAAGCACGAGCCTGTCAAACCGTTACAAAGTTTATTAAATGTAATGCCCTTGAAATTAGCACTATCCGCCAAATGCACTATACACGATGTTGTGTGCCCGTGCTTTCTGTCCGCAGTCTGTCCGTGCGATGGGGCAGCCATACTTTTTGGCAAGTTTTGGTTTGCGTTTCGGCTCGTGCGACTTGCCAATGTGTATGGATGCGAAGGGTTGGGCATATCTGTTTATAATTCTATTGTCAAATTTTCTTTTACAGCATCCTTGAAAATCTTACTTGTCTTTTGATTGTATAATGGAAGACCTACAAGTTTATAGTCTTTATTTTCAGCCTTTAACACTTGCTTCTGTCCGTATTTTTCAGTGATTTGTTCAAGAAATTTTTCTTTCCATCCTTCTTTACTATCCTGAAATCCACCTGAAGCGTCTTTAAATTGTGAACCTTTTGGCTCAATGAAAACCTGATAATAAAGTTTTTTCTGTTTTTCTTTTAAAAACAATAAGAAATCTGGCATGAAACCACGACCTTTTTCAAAGTCGTAAATTTTGTAAACTTCTTCATTTCTCAACAGATAAACCTGCTCATATTGAGCTTCAAAATTCCCCATAGTATCCTTGAGAAATTCAATTAGACTGCGTTCTTCACTTGTGCCATGAAAACCGTCAAGAACATACCAGTCTTTTTCAACAAGTTCTTTGTGCAAATATTCATTTTCGGGTTCTTCAACAACTGATTTTTCCTTTTTCCAATCAGAATAGTCTTTAAATTTTACTGGTTCAAACTCTGAACCGATGGTTGGATTTGATATGTATTTAAGTTCTGTTGAAACTTTACCAAAAAATGCAACAAGAGCGTAAAGCTGATTTTCATTATCAAGATGTGCAAGTTTTTCAATATGTTTAGGAACTATCAGATTTATAGGAAAATCTCCTAAAAATTCTTCTTCCAGAATATCTTCTAATGAAGAAATAGCCAATTCTTCTTTGAGTTTATTAAAACGTAAAATGGAATTGTCTTTTTTTGCCTGAACATTTATTGCTTTACGAATAATATGTTTTTCAAAATCTTTAAGTTTTTTAGATAAGGTATTGCTTTCGCTTTCACCAGCCTTTAAACGTGTTTCATCTTCTTTCTTATCTAAAATAACCTTAGTTTCTCTTAATCCGAAACGCTCTATTTTAAATGTGAAATCAAAATCTTTTTTTATTTCTTCAAGTGTTCGTTTTCGTTTAGCCGGATTTTCGACTTGTTTATTACGATAGAGTTTTACATCTTTTACAAAGTCTGATTCTTCGAAATCAAGTTTTAATTGAAACTTTTTAATGACCTTATCATTTTGAGGAAGCAAGTCCTGTTTTTTTAATTCTCGTTTCAATTCATCAATGTAACGGTGGTCATCATCGCTATGGAAATAAAATTCTTCTAATACTCTTAATTCATGGTCAAGGTTATTATCAAATTTCCTTTTTCGCTTCTCTTTGTCTTGATAAGAAAATGGATAATAGCGTACACCTCTACCAATCAATTGTACTTCTGAAACTGTTGCCTGTCCGGCTTTCCGTCCATTACTTGAAGTGCCTTCATCACGACCTTCATACAAACGTACAATATCGTAAAGGTTCAACACATCCCAACCTTCGGTTAACCTTTTGACTGTAAATATAGCCCGAATATGGTTTTCCTTATCTTCTAAGCTATTTAAAAGCCGTTCTGTTTCTTCATCTGTTTTTTCTTTGGTTTTTGTGCCAGATTTAGAGTTTGTTATTATGCAATTTCGCTCATGAAAAGCATATTGCAAGTATTCGATAATATCTTTTATTGAAATATCATTCTCTTTGATGTAACGCTTTATATCAATAATCCGGCTTTTGCCTTTTTGATATGTTTCGGTAATATCAAATAATTCTTTTTCATCTACTTCTCCTAAAAAATCAAAATCCGAAGGCGAAAGATTATTTATGATGTCGATAAAATATTTAAAATCTTCTTCTGAGTTATTCTCTTTTGATTTATCAATGAATTTGCTTCGGAATAGTATTACAGGTTTAAAATTTGCAAGACCATTTTCAACGGCAACTTTATAACGATACCAGTTAAATAACAAGGCTTGCATAATGCGTTTTTTCTTGTCAAAAGATGATGAAACCAGGTTAATCTCTTTTGTATATCCGGCTTTCAGAAAATCTTTGAGGTCAAATTTGTAAACGGTTTTATCAATGTATTTTTGAACTACCTCTTTGTTGGTTGGTACAGTTGCTGTAAATTCTAAAAGTGCATTGTTATTCGGTTCATCCTGTGAACTTTTGCCCTTTTTTAAGATTAAATCTATGACAGTATGTTCCCAGCTTTTTTCAATATCTTCCTGACTGGCATTATCCATCAGCTCGGTTTTCAAATCAAGTTCCGTTTGCCCGTTTGATTTTTTAGTTGCAGCATTCAAATGGTGAGCTTCGTCACCCAGCATAATTAAATCCCGTTTTTGTAAATCCTCTAAAAAGATGCTATCCTCTTTTACAATGTAAACAGCATTATGTAGTTTGTGAATGGAAGTAAAAAGGATTTGAATATCGTCTGTGTCGTTTGAAAAATTATCGACCTTTTGAATGTTGACTATTTTTTCATCAATGACAATATTTTTCTTGTACAGATATTTGTTATGACTTGGGTCTGTGAGGTTATCCTCTGTTTTTCCAACAATATTATTTTGATTAACAAAAAAGATAAAATGGCGATGCCCTTGCTTGTAATAGTATAAAATTAAGGCAGCCATAAGTAAAGTCTTTCCCGTACCAGTTGCCATATTGAACAACAAATGCGATGGGTTTATATCTTCTTCTGCTTCCTTTACCTGCTCATATGTTAAAAAATTAATTAATGCTTCTTCCTGCCATGTAAAGAGTTCATAACGCAAATTATCGGTAATGTATTCCGGTATTTCCGGATATTGCAACCTTAGTTTAAATGCCTTTTCTGGCAGCGTTTCCCATAAATATTTATCGTCTGCCATAATTATATTTGATAAAAGTTTTTGGTTAATGCAATGTCTTCATCAGAAAGCTTAAATCGGCTATCTTCCATATCGCTAACATTCACATAAAGCTGGTTTAGGTCTAACATGCGTGCAAAAACTTCTTTTTGTCTTTCAAACGATAGATTCTGAAATTCATTTTCATTAACAATCTTTTCTTTAAACTCCCTGACCTTAACATTGTAATTGAGAAAATATTTTTCGTAGAGTTCATCAAAAAGAGTGATAAGTTCTTCTAATGATTTACATGACATTATTTTGTCAATTGCTTTTTGATTGTTCTTTGCAAGTTCGCAGTATACAAATGAACCGCCACCTTTCCAATCTGTAATGTTAGAGACACCCGATTTATCGCCGTTTACCACATTCTTTAAACGTATGGTAGAATCATTGTCTCCATAATTCAGTTGTTCAATGCCTATATACTGTCTTTTAAGTTTATGCGCTACAGATGCCGTTGTGCCACTACCTAAATGAAAATCTAATACAATATCTTTTTCATTATTTGTTCCAATTTCAATAATACGTTTAATTAATTCTTCAGGTTTTTTGCCGCGTTTTAAATTTACAGCACCCTCCTTTGCAATTCCAGCACTTGATATTTCATAATCAAGCCAAAGATTATTCATGTCTACTTTTCTAAATATCTTATTATCCACTACATCGGCGTATTTTTTTAAATAGTAAATAACATTATTATTCATGTACAAGGATTTTTTTAATTTGCCTTTGCTTTTCCCTTGCTTTAAAACCCTTTCAACTGAATACAATGTATCATCGTTTTCAATATTACTCATTATTAGTTGCTCTAATGAGCTTTCCTGTTGCTGGCTATCCTTTCTAACAATCTTTGAAAATATTTTAATATAATTTGATTCTGTTCTTTCAGATACAGGGATTGATTTAAGTATAAAATCCTTATGTCTGTATATTTTTATTTCAGAACCACTATGTTCGACTGTTTTAACTAATTTTCGATTTCCCTCTGTTTCCAATAATAAGTTGTATTGATTATACATTTTATCATTAGAAGGTATAATTTTTTGAATCTTATTTAAAGCATTTTCATTGCCTTTATTTTTTTTATACACAAGTATATATTCGACAATGTTTATTATTGGTGTTGCTCCTTGTCCTAACACGCTTCGTTGCGTAGTTCTTTGCCAATTAATTTGAATTTCAAAGTTTTCCTTTCAGAATATTTCATCTGCAGTTGGTTTCAAATAGCCCAATTCATTCTCATCTATTTGAATAAAAATAACACCATTGTTTGAAAGTAGCTTTCGTGCCAGTTTCAATCTATTTTTCATAAATACGAGCCATGCAGAATGATTGAAATTATCATTATAAGCAAAACTATCTCCACCTGTATTGTATGGTGGGTCAATATAAATCAGTTTTACTTTTCCTTGAAACTGTTCTTGTAAAGCATGCAAAGCCAAAAGATTATTCCCTTTTATGATAAGGTTGTCAGTAATTTGTCCTTTCGCATCTCGGTTAAAAGAGGTGATTTTTTCTTCTCCCTTTTCTGTGTATCGCTTAATGTTGGTAAATGCTTTTGGTTCTGTTAAGCGGTCAATTTCATCTTTGGCAAGTATTTGGTTAAAGAAAATCTCTTTTCGTTTTGCTTCTTTTACAATGTAATCTTGTTCATTTTCGTCATATTCAAAGTAGGTGTCAGTCCCTTCTTCCGTGCTTTGTCCACCTTCCAATACACAATCTTTGTAAGGAAAATCTAAAACTACATCGTCAATATCTTTTAGGAATTTTCCGCCTGTGCTTAATCCAATCCGGTTGGCATATTGTGTATATGAGTTATCAATTTTGTTTTCGTCAAGGAAGAATTTAAAGTCATTTTGCTTAAAAACATAAACGTCCTTTACTTTCAGAAAAAACTTTTCTCTCGTTGCCTCTTCATTGAGCAAAAGTTCAATTAGTCCTTCGTCTA
>PUKZ01000111.1 GCA_003550725.1 Bacteroidales bacterium
AAAGACAGATGGACTGGTGATGCATTCGGATAATTATCATGGGATTGAACTTATAGAAAGCAAACTTAATCAAAGTGTTAATTGTAGTTATATTGACCCACCATATAACACGGAGAAAGACCGTTCTACAGGTAAATTTATTTATAAAGATGGTTTCAGTGAGTCTACTTGGCTTACTTTTCTAGACGAAAGAATTAATAAAATCAAAAGTTTACTGCAAAGAGTCGATGGTAGTATTTACGTCAGTATTGATGATAATCAGCAAGCAACATTAGAGCTGATTTTAAATAAATATTTTTCTAAAAATAATCTTATTGGGAATTTAATATGGTCTCACGGTAGAACGTCAAGTTCACATTATACACAGGCACATGAATATATTTTAGGCTATGCGTTAAATAAAGATCTCAAACCACTATTTTTATTTAATGGAGATTCAGCAATCTCAGATAGAGCAATTAAAAAACCAGGTACAAAAAATCCTGCTTCAGAGATAAAATTTCCTGCTGGAATGGATTTCGAATGTGAAGATAAAGTGTTTGCTAATAAATTTGGAAAAGAGGAACCAATTGAAGTAGTTGAAGGGGTTTTTGAAGCTAAAAATGGAAAATTAGCTAATGATATTGTCCTTAAAGCTGGCTGGACAATGAAAGATATGATTGAAAAATGGATACAAGGTGAGCCAGTTACAGATTCAAAAGGACAAAAAGTTACTAGATTTTTCTTTAAATCAACTGGTGTTCTTCAATATGAAAAAGTAAAGGGTACAGTTCATCCAAGAACAATAATAGAAGGCAAAACAACTAAACAGGGTTCGAATATACTTAGAGCTCTATTTAATTCTGATCCATTTGAATTTCCAAAACCACCTTCGTTAATTGAGGAGATAATTTCTTTGAACACTTCAAAGGAAAATTCTATCGTTTTTGATTTTTTCCCTGGTTCAGGGACTACTTTTCATGCATCACAACTTGCCAATAAATCAGGTAAAAAGATAAAATGTGTTTTGATTGAAATGGGAGACTATTTCTATTCAATAATTCTCCCCCGTATCAAAAAAATTGCCTACACTTTCGACTGGAAAGATGGCAAACCCAAAAACAGTACAATGAACGGCCTCGGCGTATTCTTCAAATACCAACGTCTTGAACAATACGAAGAAGCTTTAGAAAACATTGCTTTTACAGCCAATAAAGATGCACAACAACAAGCACTGGCGTTTGACCAGTACATACCCAAATACATGCTGGAGTTTGAAACCAAAAACAGCCAAACACTTGTAAATACCGAAGCCATGAAAGCCCCCTGGGATTACAAGCTAAAAGTATGGGATGGCTTTACTTACGATACCGAGCAAGCTGTTGATTTGGTTGAAACTTTTAATTACTTAATTGGCCTGCACATGCAAAAATGCATTACAAAAGAAATCAACGGTAATAAATACCAGTTTGTTTACGGTCACAACAATGCCAATAAAAACATACTGGCAGTTTGGCGCAGCGTAAAAGACTGGGAAATTGAAGATTACAAAGCAGATAGTGAAGCATTGAAAGCGGAATTAAAAAATTATACCTATGATTTGCTTTACATAAACGAACAGGCACATATTGAAGGTTATCAGCCCATTGAAGAAGTATTTAAAAACAAAATGTTACCGTAATCATGCAGCTAAGTAAACAACTCATATTATTTCGTTATATACTCGGACAGTTTGGTTACGATACTTTTGAAGAACTGCGAGACGATTTTAATAACAAAGAAACCGGAACAAGTTCAACGGGCTACACTTTTTTTGCAGCGACAATAATGTCGAACCCAAATAAAAAAGTAGAAGACCACCTGATTCAGCTTTACGATGACGCCATACAAGGTTATGAAAAGAAACTCAGAGAAAACCGGGCTGAACCTTTCTTTTCATTCAAATATTACCAGTGGTTTTCTTTGCTTTTTACCGAATACTTCTTTGATTTGTACAGCAGTCAGAAAAACAACCTGATTCAACAACTCAATGTATTGTTAGAATCAGAAACCGACTTTAAAAACATTGAACCATTTACCGAAAACGACCTGAAAAAACTTGCCTACTGGATGGCAACAGGTAGCGGTAAAACCCTGATAATGCATTGTAATTACTGGCAAGCTACCAGGTACTTCAAAAACGATTGGGAAAATATTATCCTAATTACACCCAACGAAGGTTTGAGTCGTCAGCATTACGAAAGCTTTACCGAAAGCGGCATTGATGCAAAACTGTATTCAGGGAGCGAGGAAAGCCTGAAAACAAAAGAAGGCGAAGTGTTAATTTTAGAAATTACCAAACTGGTAAAAGACAAAGAAGGCGAAGGGGTCAGTGTTGATGTGGATTATTTTTCTGAATCGAAAAATCTTGTTTTTATAGATGAAGGTCATAAAGGTTCTAAGTCGGAAGAGCAAACCTGGAAAAACCTCCGGCAGCACCTAACCCGTGGCGATGGTTCTTTTACTTTTGAGTATTCAGCTACGTTTGGGCAGGTAATAACCGATAAAAACAAGTTTCTTCTCAATGAATACGCTAAATCCATCATATTTGATTACTCCTATCGCCACTTTTACACCGATGGCTACGGTAAGGATTTTAGTGTTTTCAATCTTGATGCTACTAATGAATACAGCGAAGAACAAAACAGCCTTTTACTTACAGGAAGTTTATTAGGTTATTACGAGCAATTAGTTTTATTTGAACAGTATCAAGACGAATTAAAACAATACAATGTTGAAAAGCCTCTTTGGGTATTTGTCGGAAGTAGGGTAATAAGTTCAAATGGCAGTTTAACCCAGGGAGATAAACAAAATATTTCAGACGTAACACGTATTGTAAATTTCTTCAAATTTATCCTTTCCTCTCCACAAAAATTGCAACAACAAATAGACAAAATCCTTTCAGAGCAATCCGATTTAAGAGATAAAGATGGCGATGATATTTTCAAACCCCGGTTTCAATACCTGAAAGAAAATAAGCCTGTTGCCGAAGAAATATTGAATAAGATTTTTAATGGTATTGGCAGTCTTGAAGCTTTTCAGGTAAAGCAAGCCGAAGGGGAGATTGCACTGAAAACCAAAACCAGTGATAATTATTTTGCAGTTATCAATATTGGTGATGTTCCTAAGTATGCCAAAACACTGGAAGCTGATACCGGGGGAGAATTAAGTATTCAGAATGATAATTTTTCAAAATCATTATTTCAGGCAATTTCAGAAACCAACTCAACAATAAACATACTAATTGGCTCCAAAAAGTTTATTGAAGGATGGAACTCATGGCGTGTTTCCAGCATGGGCTTAATGAACATGGGTAAAAGTGAAGGGGCACAAATTATTCAGTTATTTGGCCGTGGAGTTCGCTTAAAAGGAAAAAACTTCTCTCTTAAACGGGAAGAAGCAAATGCCCCGTATTTTATCAGGGCATTGCAAAACATCTCAATAATGGGTTTAAATGCTTCATACATGAATCGCTTTTTGGTTGAGATAGAAAATGAAGTGCCGGAATACACGGAATATCCGATTGAAATTAAATTGAATAATGAAGAAAAATGGAATGGTCAGATTATGACTTTCCGCAAACAAAAAGATAAGAACTTTAAGGAAGAGGTTGTACAATTAGAATATAACAGCCAAATTGCAAAACGAGTTACCATTGATTTACGCAATAAAGTAAGCATTGCAGCAGGAGGGTTTAATTCGCAGGTAGCTGAAAATACCGAACCATATTTTGAGAATTTCCTAAAAGAATTCATCAATTTTATTGATATAGATGGGCTGGTATTAGAAGCTAATCGGTATAAATTAATCAAAGGTTACAGTAATTTAATTATCAAAACTACAGTTATTCAACAATTAATTACTGATGGCAACTTTAATCTTTATAGCCACAAAGAACAATTTGGTTTGAATGAAGCTATTTCAGGCAAAGTACATTCTGTAGCTGTAAGTCTGGTAAAAGATTACATCAATAAATTTTACGCAGACAAAGAAAAAGAATTCTTATCGAAATATTTAACCTACGATTTACTCGACCATGAAACACATGCAGAAATGTTTCCGGCCTCACAAAAAATGATTGTTAAGGTGCCAAAGAAACATGAAGCATTTATAAAAGAATTGGAACAAAGTGTTAAAGAAATGTATGAAAGTGATACAAAAACGCTTCCATCCATCCATTTTGACAAGCACTTATATTCTCCGATAGCATCTATTGCAGATGGTAAAAAATACAAGGAAATTAAAACGGTTCCAACTCGATTAAATGAGGGTGAAAGAGATTTTCTAAAGCATTTACGGGAATTTGTTAAAGAAAAAAATGATTTATTTGAAGGGAAAGAGTTGTTTGTATTACGGAACTTATCAGTAAAAGGGATTGGCTTTTTCATGGAAAGCTCATCATTTTATCCTGACTTTATTTTATGGGTTGTAGATAAGAATAAGCAATATATTTATTTCCTTGACCCTAAAGGCATTTTACTTGGAGACAATCACTTTAATAACCCTAAAATATTGTGGTGTAAAGAATCAGCTCCTGAATTGGGTCAAAAGATTCAACAAGAATTAACCAAAGACAAAAAAGATATTTCAGTTTCAGTTTCCGCTTTTATTTTGTCTTATACAACATTCAACGAGGTGAGAGACAGATGGGGAGAAGGAACCGGAACAACAAAAGAAGACTTTGCAAACAACAATGTTCTGTTCATTGAAAACAATAAAGATTATTTGATTAAAATATTCAAAAATCTGGAAAAATGAAAGGCTGCCCTTCGCATCCATACACATTACCAAGTCACTCAAAAAGCCAGCGCACGACCAAAACTTGTCAAAGAGTATGGCTGCCCCAACGCACGGACTGAAAATGCAGCAAAATATAATGAAAACAACAGATAAACAGATTGATAACAATAACGGCCAGTTGGTAACATGCGGTCATACGCAATACGGGGGTTACAGCGTAATTCAGCTTTTGTGGCTCGTTTCAGCCTTTCTGCATCTTGATAAGGAAGTGGCTTCGAAACCCCGTACTGCGTATACCGCTGACCGTTAGGGGCAATACTTAAAAAAGTTCTGAAA
>PUKZ01000062.1 GCA_003550725.1 Bacteroidales bacterium
ATTTTTATTTGTATCTTTCATCTCGGAAGTGAGTTTAAAGTGTTTTGTTTATTTTGTTTAATGCCTTAAAGATAAGCATTTTAGCTCACTTCCGTTATTTTTTATTTTAGATTTTTAGGTGTACAATATTATCCCACATATTGTATATTTTTTGTTCAAGTTGTTTTCTTCGCATATTTCCCAATCTGATCCAGATAATTTTTGGAGGAGCACCATACAAAACAACTCTTTGATAAAAATCAGTGTCTTTAGTGATTATTATACAATTGTTTTCTTTAGCATATTGCCATATCTCGGAATCGCTCATTTGTCTTTTCAAATCAGCAACGTGCAGTATTTCACAATTACCTTGAAAACTGATGGTTTTTGGCAAATTTTCGTCAACAAGAAATGTTTTCATTACTTTGTTTCAACGGCTGTATGCCTGTTAGTAATATAATGTGCATACTGAAGACATGCCCTTATATCTTCTTTAGTTATGTTGGGGTATGCTTTTAAAATATCATTATAAGAGTCGCCTGCAGAAAGAAAGCCAAGTATTGTAGAAACAGTAATTCTTGTTCCTTTTATTACAGCTTTCCCGTTACATATATCAGGTTTTATTTCAATTCTTTCCATAATTTATACTTTTACACAAATATACGATTTTTAGTCCAAAAAAGAACTCGGTTTTTCCCAAAAGCCTTTAACCTCAACAAACTGTCCTACAACAGGTTCAAGAACTGAATCAATGTTTTTTATTTGTGATAAGTTTGCCATTGGTTTTTACTTTGAACTTTTGCTTAAGTTTCTATTCCCCACCACGTGTTACTCAACCCTGCATTCTCCAATATCAGCTTCACCACCCTCCAGGAGGTGTTGCTTATTTGATAATCATCAGGTAACGAGTGACGGGTAACGGGTAACGAGTAATGTGAAATTGTAGCTTATGTTTTCTTTATAGTAAATTGTGCGTAATCCTGCACGCGACTTTTCTCGACGATTATTAATAACTACTTTCTCTAAAACCTGATACAAATCCCTTTTGCTATTACTGCTGTATAAACGCTTATAATAAGCCTGACGACTTATTCCAACATATTCACATATAACCTGTAATTTGTAACCTGTTTCTTTTAATAGTTTCATTCCCTGGGTTTGTACTTTTTTTTAACATCTTCTCCTGTTTCTTTACTTATAATCTCCACAATTGACTTGTAATAGTCCAGTTCAAGCTGTTTTTGCCCCACTGATTGCTCCAGTTCCCGAATCTTTTTATGCAGATCGATGTTCTTTTGAGCTTCTGAGAGTTTTTCTACAACTATGCGTTCATCTCTGGCTAATTCTGAAAATTTTTTTACCCACTTATAAACCGCGGCATCACTCACTTCATAAATCTCAGTGACCTCTTTTACACTTAGCTTGCCTTGATCTATAAGGTTAACTTTTTCTTTTTTAAATGCTGTACTAAAACGACGATTTTTATTTTTCATAATACAAATTTAAAGAAGTTTTCAACCAAACTTCGTGTCAACCTATATCATGAACTGACACAAACACCAAACCCCAAACCCCAAACACCAAACAACGAACACCAAACAACGAACAAAAAACCCCTACCTTTGCAAATCATTTCAAACGCATCCACACCTTTAGCAACACAAAAAAAAATGTGACTGAAAGGGCTAAGCTGTGCAAATATATTTAGCAACTTATTTTACAATAATCAAAAATATTTCATAACTTTATTTTTAAAAAAATATACTAACAGAAGTCGGGAAATTTTTAAAGGTTAAATAAATGATAAAGCTTGAATTAAATAATAAGAGCGAAAAGCTAATGCAAGCCAAGAGAAACATTTGGATATATCTGCAAGATATTATCGAAGCAGCAGACTTGATTGAACAATATGTTGAAGATATATCTGAAGAAGAGTTTGTGAATAATACTGAAAAACAAGATGCGGTATTACGACGTATTCAAATAATAGGTGAGGCTGCTAAACATATACCCGAAGATTATTGGATCAGGATATAGCATTGGAAGTAAAAGAATTTCTTAATCAAGTATCAACAGATATAATTAATATTTCAGACTACTCAATCCATACTAACAACAATAACAACACTAACAACACTAACAACACTAACAACATTAACAATAATAACAACAATAACAACAATAACAACACTAACAACACTAACAACAATAACAACACTAACAACATTAACAATAATAACAACACTAATAACACTAACAACACTAACAACACTAATAACTCTAACAACTTTCTCCATGGTCATAACAACCTTCGAAGACCTCGAAATCTGGCAGGAAGCCCGTGAACTTGCCAAAACAATCAGAAAATACACAAACAGATGCCCTTTTAATAAATATTACAGGTTTTGCAACCAAATCAATAGTTCAACCGGTTCAATAATGGATAACATTGCAGAAGGTTTCGAACGCGATGGACATAAAGAGTTTATACAATTTCTATACATATCCAAAGGCTCCAATGCCGAAACAAGATCCCAGTCATACAGAGCTATTGATGCTGAATTTATCACACAAGAAGAATTCGAAGATATTATAAAAAGAACAAGTAGTATCAGAAACAAAATTCAAAAACTAATAACCTACTTAAAACAAAACAAACAAAGAGGCCGAAAATACAAATAACAACCCCAACAACCCTAACAATCCTAACAACAATAACAATATTAACAATCCTAACAACCCTAACAACCCTAACAACCCCACCAACCCCACCAACCCCACCAACCCTAACAATATTAACAATCCTAACAACTCTAACAACCCTAACAATTTGCCCCAACAACCCCCATTCCCTTTCCAGATATACAAAATCTTCAGTTTTCCCAAAAAAATTTGTCGGATTTTTTTTGTTTTTCAAATTATTGAGTAATTTTGCTACTCATTCTGTATACAAAATATTTAATATAGATTAATGTTAGATGCCCTGGTTACATCAAAAACCCGTGTAAAGCTGTTGTTGAAGTTTTTTTTAAACAGCAATACTACTTCATGGTTGCGTGATCTGGAGCATGAGTTTGGTGATTCATCCAATGCCATACGGTTGGAGCTTAACCGCTTTGAGGCGGCAGGCATGCTTCAGTCTTTCAGCCGGGGCAACAAAAAGATATATCGCGCTAATACCGGCCACCCCCTCTTTGAAGATATCCATAACCTGGTAATGAAATATATAGGTATTGACCGTGTTGTTGATAAAGTTATCAGCAAGATCGGTGAGCTGCACAGTGCATACCTTACAGGCGATTTTGCACGAGGCAAGGACAGCCCCGTGGTGGACCTTTTGCTGGTGGGTGAAAATATCGACAGGGTTTACCTGTCGAATCTGGTAGAAAAAGGCGAAAAAATGATTGACCGTAAAATACGGTACATGATACTCCACCCTTCAGAAATCAATAATTATCTCTATGAGGTAAATAATGCCCTGCTGCTTTGGCAAAAAGACAAAAACGGGTAGTTGATTTTTGATTTCGGACAGGAGTAGCCGGAAAGCCCAAAACACTTGTTTTGCGTGCTTTCCAAAAGTTCAGCCCGCATTATGGTATGTGACTGAGAGGGCGAAGCTGTACCCGGAGGTTAAAACTGAGGCTAAGGTTAAGACACAGAACAAAAAACAAAAAACAACGAACAACAAACAAAGAACATTTCACCATGCCACCAATTATCTATATTTTTGCAAAAAATCCAAACAAACCACACCCTTATCAGCACACAAAAAATGTGACTGAGAGGGCGAAGCTGCGTAAATAAAATTGGCAATATATTGTACAACAATCTAAAATATTTTATAACTTTATATTATAAAAATAAACATAATAACAGAAGCCAGAAACTAATAAAGAGATATATTAAATGATAAAGCTTGAATTAAATAATAAGAGCGAAAAGCTTTTTAAGAAGTTGCTTAAGAAGCATAATAATGATGAAAACTCTTTAATAAACTTCATTTTTAACTACCATACAAATCAGCTTAAAAAAGGCGTGAAAAATTTAAAAATAGACCTGGCATATTTTGAAAACAAATATGAAATGACATCTGAAGAATTTTACAAGGCTTTTGTTCAAGGAAAATTGGCTGATGAAAACAATGATTTCATGCAATGGAGTGGAGAATATGAAATTCTACTTGATTACCTGGATCAACTTAAAGAGCTTGAAGAGTGATAGAAGAGTATTTTACAAAATTCAGCGAGAATTTAGCTTACTTAGAGATTGTATCCTCCCATTCTTTAATAAAAAAGAAGATCGATGATTATTCCGGTATTATTCGGGGTAAAATATATTTTGATCGTTATTGTTTAGATGTACTCGAGGTTGTTTTTTTATTTAATAATCCAAAAAAAGTAAAAAAGAAATACAGTTATCATTTCATGGACAATAACAACTCGATGATATTTCGCTACGATAATGCGATGCATTATAGAAAAATAAGCACCTTTCCACATCATAAGCATCTGCAGAGTGAAGTTATAGAATCTACTGAGCCTAATATTGAAATCATATTAAAAGAAGTCAAAGCTTATATAGAAAGACATTAATTAAAGTTATTTGGCGAGGTTCGTACAGTGTTAACTAAGGTGCAACTATATAAACACATTTTACAAATTCCCAACACCAAACCGACCTAAACAAAAAACAAAGAACCCCAAACAACAAACACAGAACAAAAAACCCCAAACAAAAAACAATAAACAATGCCCACATGGAAATCCTTCGAAGAAATCGAAGCATGGCAACTCGCACGTAAACTCTGTCAGGATGTATTTAGCATCATGCAATATGAAGGAATTAACAAAGACTATGCAATTAAAGATCAGGTTAACAGATCATCAGGCAGCATAATGGATAACATTGCAGAAGGCTTTGGACGTACGGGCACTAAAGAGTTTACCCCGTGAAATAAAATCACAGATTTTAATGCAAAGCATTATTTCACGGGGTGAATTAACTTTCTGAGCGTTGCTAAAGGCAGTTCCGAAGAAGCCCGGTCGCAACTTC
>PUKZ01000054.1 GCA_003550725.1 Bacteroidales bacterium
TACACCCTCTGGAAAAAAATAATTCGCCCATCCTTAGGTTCTATTAAAAATTATTTGCATTTTTGAAGTTTTTATAGAGCTTTCGGATGGGTGTGCTTCTGCTCATGCAGGGCACACACATCGTGTATGTCCTATAGCTGCTGATGTATAGGTGTTAACCTTTTGCAGTCCACTTTATTTTTAGTCGCGGCGGATAGGAAAGCATTCCAATTGCTGCCACAGGCACATACACGCAAAACGCCGGTGGCACCAAGCGAAAAAACGCACCTATTCTGCATATTAGTCGGAAAAATTGATTATTTTTGCTATATGACTAAGCGAGAAAAAATAATTAGAAAAATTTTGGAACTTTCTGAAAAGAAATATCCTGATGCTGAGATTTACCTATATGGCTCTCAGGCACGTGGAGACGCTAAAACATTATCTGATTGGGACTTATTAATTTTATTGAATTCAGAAAACATCCCTTTTTCGCTTGAGACTGAAATAATGGACGAATTTTACAACATTGAACTGGAAACGGGACAGATTATGTCACCGATTATCTACCCGAAAAAGGAGTGGAATACTAAGTATAAAATTACACCTCTATTTGAGAACATTAACAAGGAAGGAATTCGGCTAAAATGAACGGGCCATCAAAAGATTTAATTAAATATCGCATTGAGAGAGCCAAGGAAACTTTTGAAGACGCTAAACTTTTGGCTGAAAAACATCGGTGGAATTCTGCTATTAACAGACTTTATTATGCAGCCTTTTATGCAATAACTGCATTACTTCTCAAAGAGAACCACAAATCCACCACTCACAATGGAGTAAAGACAAAATTTTCTGAACAGTTTATTAAAACAGGATTATTTCCAACGGAACTTGGACGAATATATTCGCAACTGTTTACATGGAGACAAAAAGGTGATTATGCTGATTTATTTGATTTTACCGAAGAAAAAGTAACTCCATATTTTGAGCCAGTTGAAAAATTGATAGAATTAGTTGAAAAATCCCTGGAATAAAAATCCCCAGGTGCCAACATTCACATATATTCAATGCAGGGCGATGTATAGAATTTAACCTTTGCCTCCCGTATAATCTTTTGTAGCAATTGACAGTAACGAAACCCGCAAACCTGCACTGAAATATATTCGTGGGCATTGTGCAAAATAGTTGATAATAACCTGCAAAACTATAAAAATGACTTATGAGTAAATTAGAAGACTTTATTTCTAAATTAACTGATACAGAATTAGCAATTTTTATTGCCTATCGATATAATGGTTTTATTAGTTCTTCAAAGCAAAAAATTAAGGATGAAGCATCAAAACGTGGGTTGACAACTGATAAATTAACTGAAATATACAATAAAGGACTTTCAAAACCAACCGATACGAAAGTGTCTTTTTGTCCAAGATGTTATCCAACCAAATTATTTATTGAAACAGACCAAGAATTAAGAACAATAAAATATTACAGTTATGAAGTTGCTGTTGATACAATGCGATGCAGATTATGCGGATATAATCCTGATAAACGAAAACCCAAAAAATTGTTTGACGCTATTAAACAAAAATTCGTGAATAATAAAACAGTTAGAATTCCAAAAAAGGATGACAGGATATTTAAAGAACTTTAAAATAAGAACTAAATAATGAATTAGTTGCTATTGTGCAAAATCTTAAATAAAGCAAATATTCATTAACTTTATAAACGGTTGACTATAAATAAAAAACAAAAATTTATTACTACTTTGCACAACATGGTATAGCCAATCCCGCACGTGCGGGACTACCCGCGTGGGCTTCATCTCGGTGGATAGTGACGAAGCCCGCTACGGCGAAGCCCTCATGTAGCGAAGCGGAATAAATCTGCTACTGTGACTATACCGGGAGCGTTACAGCCAAGTAAATGACAGAAATCAATTACATAATGTTGAAAAGTAAATCATTGTGAAAATTATGTAAAAATGAATTAAAAACAAAAAAGATAAACTCTTTTTATCTTTAGCTTATCTCGTAAAACGCTTTTGAGTTTATTGCCCTTTGGGATTCTTATTTTTGATTATTTAGAAAACTTGAGTGTTTTAACTTTAATCATGCTTATGCCTTCTCGATATAATATGCTTGCCACATTTGCCGGCTATTTTACCCTCACAAAGTGGGTTTTGACAAGTCTTTGCATTATTACCGTTTTAATTCTGATAATTCGTTATTTAGTAAAATTTAAGTATGGCCGAAATAGATAGAAACTTTTAACATATTCGGTCAGTACTGTTAGTTGTATCAATTGGAATTTTGAGTATGTTAATTTTAGTAAAAGGAATTTGGTTCCTTGATTTCCCGAACAAAACATACCTTGAAACCATTAGATACAATTTTTCGGGACAAGTCGGTAATAAAAATAAATAAATAAATAAACTTATATTCTGTTTTTTCGATTCTTTTTGATGTATGGAAAAATCAGATGATAACATGATTTAACCAATCCCGCACTTGCGAAACGCGGCCTGGCGTTAGTTTGGTCTTCTACGGACATGTCTGCTTCGCATGGGCTGCAGAATTAAATGGATTATTTAAAACAGTATTTGCTGAATTACCTGGCAAATATGGTGTTTCCATTTTTACCCCCCTAGGACTTAAAGAGATGTAAAAAATCAAAGAAGGGATTCGGCTAAAATGACAATAACAACAAAGGATTTAATTAACTATCGCGTAGACAGAGCCAATTAATCTCTCTCGCTAATGTAAAATAAAGAGATGAAAAGTTGATAGAAGGGATAAATTTGAATTATACATAAATAACTGATTATCAAAAAAAAAATTATCGTTAGTCAGAATTTAAAAAAGAAAGAAAATGGAACATTTGATTGAATTAAATACTCAAAAAATTTCTTCGGAACATATTTGTTGTGCGATATCAGACAAGAAGTGCTCAGATAGCTATCAAGCCAAGAAAGATTGGTTGAAAGAAGAATTCAATCACGGATATGTTTTCAGACGCCTTGATGAAAGAGCCAAAGTATTCATAGAATACGGGCCGGCTGAAAATGCCTGGATTCCAATAACAGCACCAAACTATTTAAACATTAATTGTTTTTGGGTATCAGGCAAGTACAAAAAAAGTGGATATGGTAAAGCTCTTTTAAACTCTGTAATTGAAGATGCTAAAAAACAAGGTAAAAACGGACTCGTGACTGTTGTAGGGACAAGCAAATTCCATTTTATGAGTGACACGAAGTGGTTATTAAAACAAGGATTTGAAGAAATTGAAAGAATTTCAAGCGGATTCAGTTTATTGGCAATGAAATTCAATGATAGCAGCCAGAATCCAAAATTCAATGAATCCGTTAAAAGTGGTGAATGCCCGGATAAAAAAGGAATCGTAGTTTATTATTCAAACAGATGTCCTTTTGCAGAATTTCACGCAAAAGAATCTTTAATCGAAACAGCTGAAAGAAGGAACATACCGCTAAAAATGATCAAATTGAGAACAATGGAAGAAGCACAAAACTGCCCAAGCCCCGCCACAATCTTTAGTTTGTTTTTAGACGGTAAGTTTATGACGACTGACATAAGTGTCTGTATGGATAGTCGATATGACAAGGTGATTGAAAAAATGAAGAAATAAAAACACCACCGCCAAAATGGTATATCCAATCCCAGCATGTTAGGGTCTGCTCCGCGTGGGCTTTTACAGACCGACGCATGCGGGAAAGCCTGCAACGGCCAAGCTTTCATGCAGCGAAGCGGAATAAATCCGTTACTATGGCAATACCAGGAACTTTGTACTCAATGCTAAAAACCCGGCAGAATATAGCAAAATACCCACAAAATGAGTATTTTTGTATAATTATGATGACCAAAAAAGAAATATTATCCAACTTGAAAGAGTTAAAACCTATCCTCTACAAAGAATTTGCGGTAAAGGAAATTGGGCTTTTTGGTTCATTTTCTGATAATACATTTAGCGAAGAAAGTGATATTGATTTACTTGTTGAGTTGGAAAAGCCTATTGGATGGAAATTCTTTTCACTTGAACCATATCTTGAAAAAAAACTTGGAAGAAAAGTAGATGTGGTAACAAAAAACGCGCTCAAAGAACAAATTAAGGACAATATTCTCAAAAACGTAAATTACGTGTAGCGTGGAAAAAGAAAATCGAACATACCGAATGTATCTTGAAGATATTTTGCTAAGCATTAACCGCATCATGGAATATGTAGATAATTACAGCTTTGTTGAATTTAAACAAGACTATAAAACGATTGACGCTGTAATGCGAAACTTTGAAATTATAGGTGAAGCTTCTAAAAACTTGCCAAATAACATAAAGGATAAATATCCTGAAGTTCCATGGACTGAAATGTATCTTTTAAGAAATAAAGTAACCCATCAATATTTTGGTATAGATTATGAAATAATTTGGGACTTAGCGAAAAATTATTTGCCTGAAAATAAATCTCAAATTGAAAATATAATTAAATCGGAACAATAAGCACAGGGCACACACATCGTGCATGTCTTATGGCTGCTGATGCAGGCATTAACCTTTTGTAGTCCGCTTTATGTTTTGTCCCGGTAGATAGGAAAATAGCGCGCTTGCCGCCACAGTACATACACGCAAAACGTTGTGTAGTATAGCAAATGCATCTAAGACATTTAATTGAATAGAAAACTATAATTATTTTAAACAAAAATTTGTATCTTTCGACAATAAAACTGCAGATTATGAAAACAAAAGAGTTAATAAATGAAATTCAAAAACTGCCAGTAAAGAAACAAATTTTTGTCATTGAACGAACAATGCAGCTAATGCGAAAACAGGAAGAAAGAGACCAAATGACAACAGCGGCAGATACATTATACGAAGACTACAAAACTGACAAAGAACTTACCCAATTTACTAACCTTGATTTTGAAAATTTTTATGAAGCAAGGTGAAATATGGCTGATAAATCTTGACCCTACTATTGGAGCCGAGATTAAAAAGACCCGACCTTCAA
>PUKZ01000013.1 GCA_003550725.1 Bacteroidales bacterium
AAAATAGTTTTGTTTTGTACGGAAGCTGGAAGTTCCTTTTTTAAAGAATTGCAGCTAAAGCCGGATAAACCCCTTAAGCGCAATTATAATTAAATTCCCGGAGATTTTGTATTTTTGTATATTAAGAACAGATAAAAATATTGCTCAGAATGTAAAGATATAATTGTAAATTTGGTATTATGAACTGGCGGACACATATAGTATCAGACAAAGAAATACTGCTTGGCAAGCCTACTATCAGAGGTACAAGGATTGCTGTGGAGTTTATTGTCGAACGTTTAGCTTCAGGATGGACAGAGCAGCAAATTCTGGATAACTATCCACAACTTAAAAAGGAAGACTTGCAGGCTGTTTTTGCATATATACATGAATGCATCCAGGACGGGCTTATGTATGATGTTTCAAAAAGCACTGCATAATGAAAATACTTGCCAACGAAAATTTTCCTTTGAAAAGTGTGAAACTTCTTGAAAAAGCTGGTTTTGATATAAAAGCAATAGCTGTTGATAAACCTGGAATATCAGATAAGGAAGTTATACAATTGGCCGAAAAAGAAAAAAGAACTATCATAACTTTTGATAAGGACTATGGAGAGCTAATATATAAACATGGCTTCAAGCCTGAAGCAGGTGTTATTTTTATGCGGCTTTCAAATTTTAAGCCGGAAGACCCGGGAATTTACCTACTGAAAGTTTTTAAAACAAAAGACTTAAATTTTTATCAAAAGCTTACTGTTATAGACAAAGAAAAAATAAGGCAGAGAATATATTCAAAACCAAAGGGCTAAACAATATATTCCCCAAAAGCCGGAAGTCCAGCTGCTGCGGGAGCTTCCGGTTCCTCCAGCCGCAGGAACTTCCAGCCACGTGGAAAAACGGGATAAACTCCTGAAAGGACTGGAAGCTTCCGGGTATATTTTCAGAATAGCTATATTATTCATTTTCCTCTTTTACTTTCATCAAATTTCTACAAATCTTGAAATATTGATTATATTTATGTTTATATTTGTAGGGAAACGAAGAATAAAACGCTGTTACGTTGGCACTGCATATTGAATTGTGCGCCATTTCTAATCTTGAGATTAAATAATAAAACTAATATCTTTGTAATAAAAAAACATTATGACCACAAAAGACAAAATAATTAAAGGGCTTAAAAAGCTTCCTGATTCCGTTACTATTGACGATATTCTCGATCAAATAATACTTGTTGAGAAAATTGAGAAAGGTATCGAACAATCAGAGAAAAACCAAGTTGTACCTGATGATGAACTTGACAAACGGCTTGGAAAATGGCTAATGTAAACTGGACTGAACAATCAATAGATGATTTGCTAAATATAGCAGATTTTATTGGAAAGGATTCGGTTAAGTATTCAAAGATTCAAATAAAACGTATAAGAGAAAGAGCGCGATTACTTAAGGAGAGTCCTTATATAGGAAGAATTGTACCTGAGTATGAAAATGAATCTATTAGGGAGCTTATTATTGGCAATTATCGCATAATTCATAGAATTATTTCGAAAGAAAGGATTGATATTTTGAAAGTTCATCATTCAGCTAAACGATTAAGAGTTGATATCAAGTGATCTAATACACTTGCTAATTGAGTGGGCTACCCCCACCGGCACAAATCCGGCAGGGAGAACTGTTTCGCTTGATAATATTTTTTAATATCTTTGTA
The DNA here is from genome assembly GCA_003550725.1 of Bacteroidales bacterium. Classification (GTDB taxonomy): domain Bacteria; phylum Bacteroidota; class Bacteroidia; order Bacteroidales; family UBA7960; genus PUKZ01. Next base: position 1,684 of record PUKZ01000013.1, read on the forward strand.
TTATGGAAAAGCAAACCGCCAAATTGAATGTGAAGGATATAATTGGCAGTGACATAGCAGTTTCAACTGTTTATGGTGACATTCTTTATAAAAAAATTATAGAAGCCTTCAGCCAAAACAAGCAAGTTGAGCTTGATTTTTCCGGAATAGACATTATAACAACAGCATTTTTAAATGCAGCAATTGGTCAGTTATATAGTTCTTATAAGGGTGAAAAACTAAACAAATCAATTAAACTTATCAATATTGCTGACGAGGATATACTATTATTAAAAAAAGTTATCCAAAGAGCCAAAGAGTATTTCTCTGATAGAAAAAAATTCGAGGATTCTGCAAATATAGCTGTTTATGGCAGTTAATGCTTTAGATGTCAGGAACTATAGCCCAAGATCACCTGATGTGTTCTTTTTTGACAATAATATTTGATTACAGTGCTGAATATAAAGATTACATAGGCACTGCAAAATATAAAGAGACTGCCGAAGAAATAGTAATTCAAATAAAAAAAATGATCAAAATTTGCAGTAAAGCTCCTGACGATTTTAATGCCATAGATTTGGATAAGGTCTTAGATCATTTAAAAATAATTGATTTTAATGATAGTTATTTTTTCGAATTAGCATGTTCAAAGAAGTGGAAAATTGTTACCGATGATCAGGGTTTTCTTCAAGTAAATGATAGCGATTTAGATGTTTTAACCTATTTGGATTGAACATATCCGTCAAATAAACTGAATCATTCCTAACTCTTATGATCAGAGTATTCGACTTTTTTTTGTAGGTTTAAAATAAGCCTGACAAACCTGAAGTTTAAACACCCTACAACTTACTAACAGGCTTCGCCAACTTGCCGGTAAAAGTCAGATCAGTATGGAAACAGAAAAACAATTTCTAAATGGAAATAAAGCTGCCCAAAAGCACCAAAAAAAAGCCCTGCCGGTAACCACACCGGCAGGGCATCCAATTAACCTTAACCAAGAACCAGAGCTAATTGCTTAGCTCAATACAAATATAGCAGATATTTCTCAATAAAGTTGAATTTCTAAGGTATCAAGTTACATTAGAGAAGAAAAAAAAGAACAACTAAAAACCTGCCATATAACAGACTGCCTGCCAAATTGACACGAATAATTAAGTGGCTTTATCAACGAAATATTAGTTATTAACAATCAGCATTTGAACTATCGTTTAATTAAACATCACTATAATTAAGCAAAACATCAATTTGTTATAAAAAAGTTTATTGATTTCCTGTAAACTGTTAATAATTACACTAATACAAAATGTTATTTTAGGAACTGATATTGTACAAAAAAAACCAGACCAAATAAAGGTATTGCGATCTGGTTTTTAAAAAAGCTATGTTTTTTTCAATAAGCAAAATTATAACAATTTTTAAAACAAAAAAGAAAATATACCTGCTTGGAGTAAGCTACTCTCAATACAAATTAAAACTAAAATTATATGTATAGAACTGTTGCTGAAGTGATTGATGGCGACACCTTCAAAGTAACTCCTGATTGGGTATGGAACCATAACAGTGGTGATACAGTAAGACCTATTGGTTATGATGCGCCTGAAGAAGGAGAACCAGGTTTTGATGAAGCTAAAAGAAAACTGAAAAACCTGATTGAAGGTAAGGAAGTTGAACTTCGTAATCCAGTTAAATTATCTTTTGGCAGATTACTGTGCGATGTATTCTACAATGGGAAAAATTTAAAGGATTACTTTCCGGAGTATCAATAGTCCTGAAATAAAAGGGTGTGTTTTATGCATGCCCTTTTGTTTTTATTGGCAGGTTAATTGGGTGTTCAAATTGATTATATCAGTATTTGAGGTTATTATAGAATTATTATGCCAGTTTTTTAACATTCGTTCTTCCGTGTTTTATATAATTACATAATGTTATATTGAAGGTTTGTTATTGCGGAATAACTCAAAAACAATAATTATTTTGATTATTTACATTAGATTTGTATAAGGTTAATGAACATTTTTCAAAAGATGAAAAAATTAAAGTCTTTTAATTTAGGGTTTATAGTAAAAAATATTTTGATTGTTTTCCTAGGAACTTTGTTATTCCTAACTTTTCAGGCTCCGTTTGAAAAACTAGTGGAAGCAACTTTAGTACGTTTCCTTTTTAGCCACATTGAAAAAGTATGGCATAATGATATATTGTTTTTTGTCATAATTGGGTTATTATTATTTATAACTATCTTTAATTTCAGAAAACTTTCATATAACTCTTCATATATTGGTTTATCTGTTCTGATAGTTATTGTTTTTTGCTTATATAGATTTGAAATAATAAGTGAATCACAATGGAATTTTAAGCCATTAAATTATGTGGAGTGGTTAAACTATGCAGACATTATTATTTTCCCAATTATTCATTACTGGATTTCATTTTTTGGCTATAAAAAACAAAAACAAACACAATCTGAATTTTATGATGACCGGCCTCTCTTTGAAGATCACAAATATGAAGACGATACTAAAGACATAGATTTATTGGGATACTCTTCATATGCTGAAACGTTAAGTAAAAAAATCCACAACAGTCATTTTGAAAAATCATTTGCTATTGGCATAAATGGTAAATGGGGTTATGGAAAAACAAGTTTTATTAATCTTCTCAAAAAGAATTTAAAAGGAGAGGGTATAATTGAAATTGATTTTAACCCATGGTATAGTCAAAATCCTAAAGCAATAATTGAAGATTTTTTTGATGCTTTTATGGATAAATTTCCACAAGCTCCTTTTTCATTATCAAGATTGATTAAAAAATACACGATAAAATTGGCTGATATTAAAGGAGACTTCATAACTGAATCCATAGCACGTGTTACTTCATTATTTACGGCTGATAAACCAGTGATAACTTTATATAATGAAATAAACGATGTCCTTAAAAAGGGGGAAAAGAAATTGATTGTATATATTGATGATCTTGACAGACTTGACAATGAAGAAATTTTTGAGGTTATTAAGTTAATTCGCAATACAGCTAATTTTTATAATACCTTTTACATAGTTTCATATGACCGGGACTATTTAATTAAAGCTTTGCAAAATAAAAATATACACCGAACAGAATTCTTTCTTGAGAAAATTTTTCAAGTCGAAGTAACATTGCCGGCATTTAAAAAAGAAGTATTAAGGGAACAATTAGCAAAGAAACTTAAAACAAAACTCCCGGAAAATACACACAAAGAAATTGAAGATATAGTAATAGGATCACTAAGAACAGGTGTGCCGGAATATTTGAATGAATGGTTAGAAAACCTGCGCGATGTGACGAGAGTTGTTAATTCTTTTGTGTTGAATTATAGTAAACTAATTGGCAATGTTGTCTTTAGTGAATTGTTAAGAATGGAATTGTTAAGGATAAAATATCCTAGCGTGTATAACTTAATATTTGAAGAAACAAATAAATTTTTGGTTAAATCTGATGATGCATATTCTTTCAGAGAGTTTAGGTATGAAATGAAACAATATAATGCAGCTTTTGATATAGATAACTTAAAAAATAATGCGGATAAAAGCATTCCTTATTTGCAGCATTATTTGGAAATTAATAGCGATAAAGCTGGTGTTTCGAAAAATGATATAAAAAAAATTATTTCTCTATTATCAGGGGTTTTTCCTCAAAAACAAGATAGAGCAATTGGTTTATGGAGTCATCTATCGATTGTATATCCAAGAAACTTTCTCAGGTATTCTGCGTTTAGACTTTTTGATGATGAATTATGTGAAAATGAATTCTTTGATGCAAAGAATGCGGAACAAAAATACTTTCATGAGAAAATTAAAGAATGGGTAAAACAAGGTAAGGAAAATCATATACGTGATAAGTTTATTGAAACAAAAGATTTTGATAGCAGAAAAGATTTTGAAAAGGTTATTGAAGCAATTTTTTATTTCGCAAACCTTGCGTCTGTATTAAGAAAAGATTATAATGATATTGTTGACTATGATTATCTTGATTTGTCTAATAAATTACATTACCCAATAAAGCAGTCAAAAATTAATTTTTATGATGATGAGAATGATTTAAAAACCTTTATAAAAAATCAATTGAAATATAGAGATATTCCTGATTTTAAATTTCAATGTGAATTTGTTGGTTATATCAATAATGAAAATCCGGACACATTTATTCTTGATATAAAAGATTTGCAGGATATAAGCATTGAATATCTTGAAAAAAATTGTGAGAAATTAGAAAAATTGGACAGTAATTTATGGCATTTATACAGTTTTTGCAAGCAAATTCCTAGAAATCCTGAAAATCATGGGAATTGCAAAGAAATAGTTCCTGAGAAAGCAAAAAGTGTCTTTAAAAACTTTATTTTAAAGAAGGGAGTAGATGGTTTTGTGTATGATATTATTGAATTTACCCTTGGTATGAAGAAGTTTAAAATAAGCAATAAGGCAGCTGAGATTTTTGGTAGTTGGCAAGATTTTGAGAATGAACTCAGGCAATTAAAAAGTGAAAATTATAAGTATTTAGAAGAATTCCTTGATTTCTTTGAAAAATTTAAAGCTTCTGGATATCCAGAAAAAAAATACATTTCTTATACTTTTAAGGATATTCCTGTTAGTAAAAAGTATGGGTATAATTAACTGGCAAATTCAGGTGAAACTGAACAGGATGTTCTGTTGAAATTGAACACTTTTTGCTTTTTGTAATTTCATAGTGGGTTAATTCACAATTTTCTGACCAAAAAAAGACAAGGGAGAAACAATTACAACAAAAGTGAAAATGCAGATTAACTTTGACAAAATCAAGCATCGTTAGGTTCCAATTTTCATGCATTGTTATTTTTTTCGAAGATCATGCAAATTTATATTTTATATTAATGCTTAGCCACACTGAACATGAATTTTCAAATAATTGAGATCATTATTGCGGTAGTTATTGCTTTCACCGCATCTGGCAGTCTTGTTGTTGCCATTATTTCTCTCAAGAGTTCAATAAAAGTAAAGAAGAAGCAGATGCGTCTGCGCGAAAAGCAAGAGGAGTTAGTGAACCTACAACTAAAACATCATAAGATGATTATGGAGAAAGAGTTATCTGATCACTTGCCTGAAAAGGTTGCCGATATACGTGTTTCTTTGGAAGGCTCTACCCGGAAAGCGCGCTTTGTAATTAGAAATTGGGGTGATTCACCGGCTGTTAATGTAAACTTAAATGTCGAGCCTGTGGATGGCCATACATCTCCTCTGATTGAAGACGACATTAAGTCTAAATTGCCAATACCACGCTTAACGCCTGGTTCGGATTGCGCATTCATTGCTGCAATTTCATTTGAGTCTGGGACTACATTTGATGTCTCGTGGTCATGGAGGGAGGTTGACGGAACTGAAAAGAAAGAGAGTTCCCGGCTCTCGTTATGAATAAACATCGCACTAACATAATGCTCAAGCAGACGCGGGCTAACTTTCAGGCTAACAAACTAAATTGCTCTGTGGCCGCGTCTCTTAGTAAAGGTGTTATCGTGCTGAACATTTGAATTAATTTTATATGAGAAGCGTATTATTTGGAAACGGCATTATCATACATCACAGTGGAAAGGACTATTTGAACGCTAGCATCATTCAACGAGCACTCGACCTCATTCACTCTGACAAATTTCCTGCACACCTATACCCAAAGGAATGTGCTGATTTTATCATCGCACTTCAAAAAGAACACTCCGCGGTTCTTAATGGAAAGTATGACAATCAAGTATTTACTTCCCATGATCGTATGTCGTTACAGGATTTCAAGAATCGATACGACAAAAATCGTAAATATTCGGTAACAGAAATCGGATTTGAGGATTACTTCCTGCTTTTTGAATTGGTACACAACGAATATGGTATTGCCAATTTTGAACGGTTCAATAATCGTAAGGTGCTTCGACGTTTGTTTCTAGATGCTATATTTAATAATGGAAAAATCGAAGCGGTTCACGAACATTTTAAGGATAGCTTTGTCGAATGGGTCAAACTTCATAACTATATTTTCACTACTAATTACGATTCCAATTTAGACATTGCTACTGGTCTTAACGTATATCATTTACACGGTTCATTTAACACACTAAGTGAAATTTACGATCCTAATAGTTTTAGAAATAAGTTGAAAGATGATCTGCTAGATGGCGAGAAAATCGACCAAAATTACTTGCATCTTTATTCGAATTGTCTTGTATCTTATGTTGGCGATATAAAGTTATATTCGATGATGCAGGCCTCACTTGCCAATAGAGGTATAGAGAAATTTGTAACAGGATATAAGAACGATCCCGAATTACAAAGAAAGATTGATGAGTGGGATGAAAGTAACTACATAGTCAGGCGACTTAAAGAAGCGATTAAGCTAAAAGTTAGACAACCAAATCTTGAACATAAAGAACAGTATCCACAAGAAATGCTCAAAGACATTTCCGGCACACTAGAAATCGTAGGCTTGTCTCCGAACAATGATAGACATCTTTTTACCCAAATACTTGAGAACTCCCAAATTACAAATATAATATTTCATTACTTCGAAGCGCACGAGGCTACGGATGCAAAGCGACTTTTTGCATCGAAGAGCCTTTCTGTCCGAAATGTTCGAGAATTATGGGACAATCTGAATTATTAAATGATGCTGAAAAATACACAGTAAAAAATGCCTAAAACAGACGCGAAAATCCTTTTATTGATTCAAAGATTTACATTGCTAATGGAAGTACTGTAGTGCGCGCAGATTAGGCATGAACGTTAGGCTAAAGTAATAAAACAACAAGATTATGTCGTATAACACCATATGTAATTCTAATTTCCAACTTTTCTATTACATACTTTGTTAAGAGATAAGTTTGTAGATTTCGTTAGCCTTTTAACATTTAAGAGTTTTTCTTTTTTCATTTTTTCCGGGACATTTTTCGAAGATTAGATAAATAATTATCAAAAGAACTTCTGTTCCTAAAAAGATTTTTTTTACGATCACTTTTTTTATATTTATAAAATTCAAGATGTTCATCGGGTAGGTGATCCAGATAATGATGAGCTTTTTGTGAGCCTCTGGATTTAAGTGCCGTCAAAAGGTGTAAGCTTTTTCTTGCCCTTGTGATAGCAACATAGAAAGCATTTTTTGTCACATAATTCATGTTGATATTATCAAAACCAATAATTATCACGTGATCCGCCGAAAGTCCTTTTGAACCAACAATTGTCATTAATTCTACAGCACCCATTTGCTTCAACTCTATTTCTTCAAGTTCTGCTTCTTCCTCCTCTTTATGATCCAGCTTCGCTAATCTTTGCTGCTCGTCTGCTTCTGCTTCCATGTCCATTTGAAGTTTTTCCCTGTCAGTTATAGTAATTAAGTTAGAAATTTTATCTAATTTTTCTGCTAATGTTATCTCTTTGTCTATTATAGTTTTTATTTGATTGCATTTGTTTATTATGTCCTTAATAACTTGCTCGTTCAAGTCGCAAAAATCAATATTATTCTGTATAGCATTGGCGAGTAATTCATGTACCAATTCTTGTGAAACTCTTTCGTAAAGTAACACCTTGCGAAAAGCAAAATTGTTACAAGAATTCTGTGCAAGTGAATAGTAATTAAGCAATTTGTAATAATCTTCTGAAAACGCTCTTATTTCTGGTTGATATTTTTTTGCGAGGTTTATTATTTGATATTTGTCTTGTCCATAAAAGTTGATCTTTTTTGATGGTGTTAAAATCAATAAGTAAGCGTCTTTTTTTTCACCAGTCTCCAATTGTCTTTTACGCTCCTCAATTTCGGCATTATTATCATCAACGAATTTATAAATATAATCAACTGCAGCTGACGCTGTAGCACTCGCAATTACTTTTACTTTAGGTTCTTTATAGTTGTTTTTTAATGGCAAATAAATTTTTTCGATACTTTCTGAATCACTTTGTTGTTTAATAAAATAATCTGAAGATTTTACGATATGGTAATTGCATCTACTGCAAAAAGGAAGCATTCCTTTTACATAACTATTTTCTTTGTGGAGATTGCGAATTAAAACAGGCTTGCTTGCTTTAAGATCATCATATAGAACCTGATCGTCATCCCCTACAATGAGAATCCCCTTGGCATTAATGGTTAATTGTTCTATTAGTGCTTCCTCTGCTAGATTAAAATCCTGGTATTCATCAATAATAAAATAATTATTTTCATTTAAATCTTTGTTTTCAGTTAATGCATCTTTAGCACGTAAAATTAAGTCTGCAAATCCGGCTGCATTATAAAACTGACATAATTGATAATATTTTTCTTTCAAATTTTGCCATTCATAGGACTCACTAAAATTATCATTATATAATTTTAGCTCAAAATTTTCCCACTTGTAGTTGTTTTCAATTATTAATGAGGGGAAAAAAGATAAGACATCCGTCCATACTACTTCTTTCCAAGATTGTCCGATAATCCGAATGTATGGCTTAAAAGGCCATTCTGTTGTACCTTTATTTTTTTCAACACTTCTTGCAAATTTGTGCAAAGTTGAAACTGTGATCTTTCTCTTTTGTTCATCGGTTAGTTTTTTATATCTATCAATATCATTCTGCAAATCAGCTACTAGCTTTCTAACAAAGCTAGTCACAACAACTTTTGCGGCTGGATGTTTCTGGTACCAGTGGTAAATCTTATTTAGAAAAAGATGGCTTTTCCCAGTTCCAGGGCCAGATACAATTAAGAATTTTGTAGCATCATATCTAACAATAGCAGAAGCATTTTGATTACGGTATTCAGTGCGCTCATCATCATTAAAAGCATCTAATGTCTCACTTAATGTTTTTATTTCTTCAGCAACAAATGGATTGTTCACACTATTAATAAGAAACCGTATGCTCATGATTGAGAGTTTTTAATAATTTTTATTTCCGGTGGTGTTAAATTATAAAGTTTATATACAATTTGGTCAATATGCTTCTTATTCATCTGGATTTTTTTCTGCTCCTTACTATTTTTTTGCAAATTACTTTTCTCTAAAATTTCCATAATATTATCAGTTAAACATATTAATTTTTGTCTTTGCTTATCGTTTATTTCGCATAAAGGAAGGTTCTCTACGAGATTTGCTGTAAAGTTAATACCACCACCTATGCCAAGCACACTGAACGCTTCTTTAATATAAAACTCTATTAAGTTTGAGTTTAATAAGGACAATATAACTTTAAGATCGGCATTGTTTTTGCCTTTTAATATTACTGTAGATTTGCCAGCTATAATATTACCCATTGTATCCAAAGCGCACTCAAAATGTCGCATACCACTAATTACAATTTTTGGCTTACACATTTGATTGAATCGATTAGGGAAATTATTTTTAAAAATCTTTCTGTCAATAACTGGGGTACGATACTTATTCTTTAAATAAGTTGTTTGTTCAGTTGACCACAAAAAATAAAATTTTTCAATTGTGCCGGTATTAACAAACTTAAAGTGCATTTTTGTGTCAAAATGTTTTGAATCTTTTATATCATATAATATTTTTTGAACCTCATAGGCTTCTGAAACTGTAAACGGATTTTCTGCGTAATAGTCGTCTTTTATTTTTTTAGGGCTTTTCATTAATTTTAAGATCAAGTCAATATGTTTGGATAACAAAAAACCCCAACTGTCTTCGTTTAATACATTGTGTGGTGCAACAACCACATCATTTATGATGTAATTAGATTCAAAACGATCAACTTGCACTTCAGAATGAAAATTCGCTTTGTTTATGAAAACAATAACTGGCGAGTTTCCTGCTTCGAATACTTTAACTTCATCACAATTGCCAATCTTGTATACATAAGGTCGTAGTAATTTTCTCAAACTTTTTCCATAACCAATTGCAAGCCATTTGTTTGGTGTAATAAAAACGGAATTTCCTTTATTTTTTAATAGCTTAACACCTAGTTCCCAAAAAGGTATATATATATCCCAGTTACCTTTAGCTGTACTAAAAGAGTTGGCTAAAATTTTCCTAAATTCAGGCATCGAGCGAACCATCATTTCAGAATCAACATAAGGTGGATTAGCAATCACAACATCAAAACCACCTTTCTCATGAAAGACCTCTGAAAAATATACTTCAAAATCAAATTCGGTATGTCCTTTGGTGATTTGTTCTATCAGGGCATCAATTTCCGCTTTATAATCCTGTTTTTTCTTTGGGCTGGTTTCTTTTAAAAATTCCGATTTTAATTTTTCCAGCTCTGCAAAAAGTTCATTATTAAACAGGTTCTTTTCAACGCGTAGCAGCGAATTTCCGCAAATGATCTTATAATCGAGGTTGGGCAGGGGTTTAATGCTTTTAATATCGGTTTCATCCACAATCAGTGACAACCATAGCCTGAGCTTTGCTATTTCTATAGCTCCGGGGTCAATGTCAACCCCGTAAAGAGAATGTTCTATGCAGCGGCGTTTAAATTCATACGGTGTGTTACCGTCATCATTTATATAGTCTGAAAGAACATTACGCAACTTTACAATTTCATTCATCATTCCCACCGGGAAAGCACCGGAGCCTACGGCAGGATCGCATACTGTTATATCGGCGAGCTTTTGGTCTATTAATTTTGCGTTCTTAATAATGCTGTTCGGTAAAAGAGTTTTATATTTTGAGCTTTTTTGTATTCCTATAATGATGTTTTGCTCCTTTTCAAGAGCTGTTTTATCATTTTGGCTTACATGCTCACCGGCGTGTATCAGGGTTTCAATATCTTCTTTGTTTATTTCCGGTTCAGTGTTTGATGTTTGTTCCAGTTCTGTGGCTAAATAGTTAATAAGGCTCTGCCTGCACATGTAATGTACAATTTCGCGGGGAGTGTAATATACACCGAATTTTTTGTTGAATTTGCTTTCTTCGCCTTTTTTGCCGCTTTTCAGAACCGCTTTGAATTCTTCATAGTTGTCGGGTCGTATTGCATTGAACTTCTCATAAGCTTTACCCAGCAACTCGGGATCAATGGCAACTTCTTTTTCTAAGGGTTCATCTTCTTTTACAGTGAAGTTATACCTGTCGAAAATATCGAGAATGCCATCTCCAGGGTCGCCTTCTTTTGTTTTATTGTTGTTGGAAAACAAACTGTCAGTAAGGCAAATATCGGTAGATGACCAGTTGTGATTGCCGATAGGGTCAAACAACCCACCATTTAAAAAAGGTATTTTACAATTGAACCGGCTGTAATAATGATCATCATGACTACGATCTAATCTCAAAGCTTCATAAAACAGTGGTTCCAATATGTCGTTGTAAAAGTTGTTGTAGCTGCCATGCTTCTTTTCGAATAGTTCTCTCAGGAAATTCTTTGACCCGGATCCCCAGTCTTTGTCTCTTCCCACTCCAAACCATCCCTTCTTTTGCAGGAAATATAGAAACACAATCTGACCGAGCAGCTTTTTGGCAAAGTTGACCGTGTCAACGTCTTTTGCTTCGAACTCGTTTTTTACTTTTTCATCTTTCTCGAGCAGTTTGTCCAGTTCTTCTTTTGTTCGCAAAAAAAGTTCTCGGTATTTAAGGAAAAACTCTTTTGTTACTGTTTCAATATCAAATGCATGCTCCAGTTCGTTGAGAGTTGGAGCATTTTCGTCGTCAATCAAGAGTTTTACCAGCCTGCTTTGCGCTGTATGACTTTTTTCGTTTTCTCCCACGAGAAATGACCATCGCCTTGCGGGAGTGAACTCTTCTTTTACTTTTACTTTGCCTGTTTTGGTTTGCTCAAACTTGTAATCCATTTTCACAAGCGAAAAGCGCCAGTCAGACTCATCGGGTGCAACATAAGCAACAAGTGCTGCATCTTTCTGTCCGCTACCCGGTCGGCTTGCATTAAGATACCATGAAACGAAATTACGTTGGCTGCTGCGTGCACGCTCTAATGAGGTTTCCCTTTTTAGCCGGATTATCAGTATGTCAATATTGTATTCTCCGTCGCTGTACTTACCTATCCGCTCCATGCTGCTTATAAAATGCCTGTATGCTTCAGGTATATACTGACCGCTATACGTCAACGGAGCATCTTCCATGTTGTTAAGCAGGTTTCTTATAAACTCTGTAAATTTCTGCTTATCGAAGGGGTTTTCAAAGGTGCTTTGTATTTTTTCTTTAGCTTGTAATTTCTCCATACTAACTATTTGCTTATAATATACATCGAAAGAATAACTTCCCGTTTTCCTGATATTGCCGGATTTTGTTCTACATAATGGCTTTCCAAAAGCCTTTCAGGAATGTGTGTTTGTAATACAGATAAAACCTTTAAGGGATTTATAAGACTTTCTTTTAGCTCTTCCAGCTTTTTATATGTAATTTTTGCTGTTTGCTTTGGTATGCCACCTTCTTCAAGCTGCAACATAACTTTTCTGATATAAGTTTCCTGATCTTCGGTAAGTTGCTTTGTGTTTTTCATTGTAGCTTTAAGGATTCGTAAAATATTTGTGCTGCTGTCGCGCCCCCTTCTTTTCTGTGGCTCTGCCATTTCTTCTGTGGTGGATATAATGAAGGCTTCTTTATTTTTGTCTAACAGCTCATAAAAATCTTCTGGCAGCTTCTTTTTTTTATCATCCTGCTTGGTTTCGAGCAAACTTGCAGCTGTAATGAAATCGAGCTCTTCGGAATGTTTTTCCGCCTGTGCTATAAAGAACTTTTGCAGTTTGCCCCGCCTGAAGAATGTAATAAAACTATTTTGATTATTTGCCGGTTTGCTGTCTTTAATTATGTTGTTCAAATCAGCAGCTTTTAATGTTTTGGCAGTACGGGCTTTTTTTGGTAATCGTTTTATTTGTTCAAACAAGTCCGGGTTATTTTCACGGATATCCCTGATCACTTGCAGGTACTTTAATTCACTTTCGTCACTTTCATCGTCTTCTTCGAGTGTTTTCTTAGATGTCAAACGGTCAAATAATTCGTGCGAGCCCACCGGTTCGCCTTCTGTTAATAGCTCCGCATCCCCGCCCAGAAGGGTTAAGAAAGCATTTATCTTTGATTCCGCTGCTTCTTTTAGCTTGATCTGGTCGTTGGATTGCGTGGTAGGAAAAAAATTAAATGTATGTATAACATCAAAAGGAGTGTCCACACGATTAATTCTCCCTACTCTTTGCATCATCCGTGTGGGGTTCCATGGAATATCGTAGTTGATAACAACATTTGAGCGGTGCAGGTTAACACCTTCAGCCAGGACTTCAGTTGAAACAAGTATACGATAATCATCTTTTTTATGACGAGCACGGGCATCAAAATTTTCTATTACCCTGTCTCGTATTGATTCGCCAGAATCACCCGTAAACAGTAGAACCTTGCCGTTTTCTTCGTTAAGATTGCTGTAAAGGTAATTTGCTGTTTCTTTTGATTCTGTAAATATTATCAGATGATTATTTTTTAACACTTCTTTTTTAGACAGTTCTGATTTGAATTTCAAAAGCTTTGGGTCACGGTTTACTTCCATCCAGAGTTTTTTAATATCTAAAAGAACGCGTCTGTCATGTTCTAAATCTTTTTTCAGCTCCTCTTTAAACTCTTCACTGTTATATTTTTCAGCTTTACCCTCATCAATTAGTTGCTGAATAGCTAAATCATCATCGTTCTCCAAAAGCTCAAAAACCTTGTTAATGTGCTTTTTGCTGACATATACGTGTCCGTTGTCAAACTCTTTAATAAACATTTCATAAGAATTGAGGAAGCGGTCAATAGAGTTTTTGAAGGCAAAAAAGCTGCTTTCAAGTCTTTTGACAAGCAATATTTTCATAAACCTTCCCATGTTCCTTTGTGCTTGCTCCTCCAGTTGATCAACCTTGCCTTTGTAATATAGCATTGGCATATAACGGGCATATTTAAATTGATTTGCTATCAACTCAATGGTTTTATTAAAGATCAGCTCTTCCTTTTCATCTAATTGATAAAAAAGAGGTTTTGGCTTTTTAACTTCAGGGAATTTTAAGTTTTGCTCATTCAAATCTTTATTGAAATACTGCTCAATTTCACTCCTTGTTCGCCTTACCATAAGATATTTCAGCACCTTGTCACGTATTTCCCTGGCATTGGATTTTACAGTACTTATATATTTTGAGTAATCTTTTTTACGGTCAAGCTTTTTGAGCTTTTTGTCAAGGTTATTAAAAAATGATTCAAGGTCTGGTAAATTCGGGATGGTGCTTTTCTTAGCTTTCTGGAACAGTTTAAGCAGGCTTAGAATGTCTTTCGGGCTATTATTGTATGGAGTGGCTGTAACAAGAATAACTCTTTTGCCCCTGCATATTTCGGCTAATTTTTCATAAGTAACTGTTGTTTCAGTCCTGAAGCGGTGAGCTTCATCAACTATTATATTGCTGTATTTTTCCAGTCTTAAATTTAGTATTTCATCAAGCTTTCCTATAGATTCAAAATCAGCATGTACCTTAAAGTCGGAAAATACATTTGTCCATGAACCCGGATTAGATTTTTCTAAAAGAACAGGCGGAGCAATCACCAATGTCCTTCCATCAAGCTGATCTGCCAGCATTACTGAAATATATGTTTTTCCCAGGCCAACTACGTCAGTACAAAAACACCACCGTACTCCATCAATATTTTCTTAGCATTTAAAACGGCTTGTTCCTGGTATTCCAGCTTTTTAAATTCGGTGGGAAGATACTTGTAAAAAACTTCATCTGTACGTGTAAGTTCATCTTTGAAGTATTCGTAGAGGAATTTCAAATAAAGCTGATAAGGGGTAATGTTTTGCGTAAGCCAGGTTTTATTTTGTAATGTGTTGACATATTTTTCACTGACATCGGCAGCGTTACTCCACAATTCTTCAAATTTTGCACTTGCAAATTCATAATCGCTTCTGTTTTTAAGTTCAACATTAAACTCTAGATTATCAACCAATCCTGAGTACGTGAAGTTGCTTGAGCCGGTAATAACACGCCCTTTGTCTCTGTCGTCTTCTCGGAATGTCATTATATAAAGCTTGGCATGTATTTTCCTGGATGGATAAGCTCTAACTTCCAGCTTGCCATTATTGATCCACTCAATGAATTTATATACACCTTTTTCAACAATTTTGTTGTCCTCAGACTCGGTCATTTCATCTTCAACCAGTGTTTCTATCTTCTGCTTTGTTTCTGCATGAGAGAAATCAATAGTTGTTTGCGGGTTATTTGCTTGTTGCAGCATCTCATAGGTTTCTCTGCTTGTGCTTATCCCTATAAGTATCCTGATTTTATTGGTCGTTTCAAGCGAAGGATATATTTCATGAAAGCCACTCGAATAAAAATAGCCTACAAGGCAATCAAAGAAATCAGTACTTTGAATCAAAACCCTGAAGCGTTCTTTAAGGCTTTGATTTTCCTCATTTGTTATAAATGAAAGATCGGTGTTCATTTTCAGGCAATTATCGTTTTTAAATAAGTGTGGATGGCATAAAAAATTTTAAATTCATAACAAAGATTGCAAAATAATTAATTTTCTGCAATGAAAAGGGGAAAAATAATTTCGGGGTAGGGGACATCATAAGTTGAAAGTTCCTAGTAGCGATCGAATACTTGCATCACTTGGTTTTAGGAGTTTCTATCTAACGAAGGAATTAGACAATGTAACCTTTAGGTATTTATTATTACATCAAGTATTTAAGAAACCACTAACAGTCAAATAAACTCATAGCCCAATTGGTTATTTCATTGCTTTCCTCTATAACAAACTCCTGTCCAATTTTTGCAGAATCAAAATAATCGTTTTTAAATGATTTATTTGAATGGTAGGAAATTTTGACATTTTTAAAGAAATCAGGCAGTTCCCATCGGCTTCTTGTAAATCCCGGTTTTGTCAGAACAAGGGATGGGTTATACTTGAAAGTTCCATATCCGGCTTTTTTTCTGTTGAAAGAAAGCTGTTCAGAGGCTTCGTAAATACAATTATTTTTTACGTTATTTCTGTATACATGTGGATGGTAAGCAGCATATTCAGGAAATTGGTTTGTTTTATAAATATCACCTATTTGTAAATATCCGAAAATAACATGCACGTCCGGTGCATTTTTTACGTATCTTAATGTATTACCAATAAATTCTGTTTGTTTGAACCATCCGAAAAACAGAAACAGATCACCCTTCTTTACACCTTGATTTTCCAGGTGTCTTTGCGCACTTTTAACTTGTCCGAACAACCCTTTCCAGTTTTTATGTCTTTTTAAAGTCTCATGCCTGATATCAGGATCAAGGTGTGAATTATAGCCTGTTTTTATTTTTGTTTTAGGTTTTAACTGTTTAATGATATCATAATATGTGCAACCGTTATGTTTTAAATCTGTAAACTTAATATTGTCTATTTTAGCCGGTATTGGTAGTGACAATAAAGTATTATCAGGCAGTATCGGGCTTGGCTGTCCTCCGTAACTGGAATCAAAACCTTTGCGACTTAAAATTATTTTCATACTTATTTACATTTTGGAGTTTTGTTAGAAGCAAAATCTTTAGAGTTCAGTTTATCTTTCAATTTATTAGGAACGTTTTTTATACCTCTACCATGTTCTTTAATGCATTCAATAAATTTTTTAGCTCTTTCCTGATCTTTTGTTAATACTCCATGTGCTGCCTGGCCTCTTGGTATGTTTGGGCGGACATCAGGTTTAATAACTAAAGGTTCGGAGCCAAAATAATAAAACTCATTGGAGATTAAAACATGCTTACCACTCAGGTCTTTTTCTTTGTGTTTTTCATTATGATGGTCGTTTTTAATTTGTTCGAGTTCTCCTTTTCCAATAGGCTTATAAATATTATCACCAGCCAGATTTTTTACATCATCCGAGTCTTTGTCAGGTCTTTTTTGCTTGTATTTTTCCCAATATTCTGCAAAAGTTAGTTTATCTGTAACTTTCATTAAATAAACAAGCCTTTCTTTGCCAACATTATCGTTGTTAAGTTTTTTTGAAGTAAACCCTGCAACCCAGTCTCCAATTTTTTTATGTTTTCTAATTAGGGGCTTGCAGGTTGCAAGTGTTAAAACTTTCCCAAATGGATTGGGTGCAAAACCTGTATCATGTGTCATCTTGTAAGAAAATAATCTAATTTCATTCATTTTCGTGTAGTTTTTATGAAAAATCAATTTTGTTCAATATCCATCTGATACTCATACATCATCGACCATATTTTTTGATAATATGTGCTTTTGTCTTGCTGTCCGCTTTTGTATAGGCTGTCTTTGAAGTTGTGATACTCTATTTCAGACTGGTTCAGGACAAATTTATGCAATTCTTCCTTGCAAACTATCACCCTGTACCTGTAATCTGCATTTATGGTTTTAATGATCCTGTCTTCATCAAAGCAGTTAAGTAAATCCTTTTTACATCTTGCCCTGATAAAGAATTTGTTTTCATTTTCAATTTTCACAATTGAGAAAAATCCGTTTTTGCTTGCTATCCACATAGTTAATGTTTTTACACGGAAGCTGGAAGTTCCTTTCGGAAGCTACCAGTTCCTCCGGCCGCAAGGAATTTCCAGCTCCCGAAGGGACTGGAAACTTCCGGTTATCTGAGTTGAGTATTGTATTATCCTCACACCTCCTCCAGCACCCCCAATATCCTCACCATTGCCAGGGTATCCAGGTGGCAGTATTTCAAAAGTTGTTGTCGTGTGTTTTGTATTATATCATCGTCATTGCATGCATACATGCTCATAAATGCATTGCCTGCCGCCATGCCGTCGCTTATATCCAGCTCGCTGTAGGATAGATCCGGGCATAGTGCCGGCATTACTTTTTTTATTGATGATGAGCCTTCCATGGTTTCGGTGCGGTAGTACTTCCTTTTGAATGGGATGATCAGGTCCACAAGCCTTTCATTGATGCTATGAAGTTGAAGGGCATAGTGGGGAAAATCCCTTATCATTTCGTTTATGCGTGAGCGTTCGAAAACGATGTTATATACAAAAATTGTTTTAGCATCTTTTGTATGTTCTATCATTTGTTTAATCAAC
>PUKZ01000151.1 GCA_003550725.1 Bacteroidales bacterium
ATTGAAAAAGCAGGCATGCAGTGGGAGAAAAAGTTTGTTACGGCAAAACAAGAATCAAGGAAACAAGAAAACACAACCAATGAAAATTTGGTACAAAGAGTATCTATACCAGGTAAGTTCAATAAAATTTTCAATGCCTATAAAGAAACTCTTATATTGAGACGGATGAGTGAGAGTACAAAAACGATATATAGTGGATTTTTTAAAAAGTTTCTTTCAGATAATAGTGAAAAAGACATTGAAAACCTTGGTTATAATGAATTGTATGACTATATAAAAGATAAGTCGGAGCAATTGAATGAAACCCAAATGCGTCAACTTATTGCCGCCATAAAGTTTTACTATGAAAGAACTTTAGGCAGAGACAAGATGTTTTTTTACTTTTCAGAAAACAAGGAGATAAAAAAGAAGAACTTGCATTTATCTTTTCACGATATAAAATTAATATGTGAAGGAATTGAATCGCCCGGAGACAGTTTGTTATTGTTTTTGGTATATCATGCAAATATAAGCTTTAAGGATATTTGTTCACTTCCGGCAAATTCGGAGAATATATTTGATGGCAAATATCGCTTACCCGGCAATGATGAAGAAGCTGTTGAATATTATCAAACTTTAGCAAGAGAGGTTAAAAATGCTTATCCGCAATCAAAATTTCTTGTTTCAAACAATGGTAACACTCATACTGAAGACACTTTAAAAGTAAAGCTGTATCGTATTTTGGGTTATTATCGGTTGGAAGATATTTACCGTAAACAATATGAGTTGATATTGCAAAACAGCAGTTATTCCAAAAAGACTCACCAGATGTATTTGGGAGCATTTATGAGGTTTCTCAAATATTTCAATTTTAAGCATCCTGCTTTTATCAGTAATGAGGAGATCAGAGATTATTTGATATTGCATCGTGAGAAATCAGCTTCACACCAGGATATTCTGATAAATGCTTTTAAATTCTTTTTTGAAAAGGTTCATAATAAGGCACTTTCCAAAAAAGACACTATACGGCCGCGCAAAGGGTTTTATTTGCCGGATTATTTCAAGTTGGAAGAGATTTCGGCTATGCTGGATACAACTGAAAACATTAAGCATAAATTAGTAATA
Organism: Bacteroidales bacterium; assembly: GCA_003550725.1. Lineage (GTDB taxonomy): Bacteria > Bacteroidota > Bacteroidia > Bacteroidales > UBA7960 > PUKZ01. Next base: position 1,105 of record PUKZ01000151.1, read on the forward strand.
GCTGTTGGATATACTGCGGGGCTTCGCAGGCAGGAGATACAAAATTTGCGTTTGAGTGATATTGATTTAAGTAAAAACCGGATATTTATTAAATCTGCGAAAGGCAAAAGAGACCGTTATGCCTTGTTTTCAAGGCATTTGCATGGCTTGTATAAAGAATATTTAGCAGAATACAAACCTAAGGTATTTGTATTTGAAGGAGATAAGCCGGGCAAGCAATACAGTACAACAAGCATGTCGAATGTATTGAAAAGTATGGCAAGAGCAGCAGGAATTAAGCGAAGGGTGCATTTGCATATGCTACGACACTCTTTTGCCACGCATTTGCTTGAGGATGGCAAGGATATACGGTACGTCCAGGAACTTCTTGGCCATAAAAGCATAAAGACTACTGAACGTTATACGCATATAGTGAGTGATGCTTTAAATACGGTTGTAAGCCCATTTGACCGGATGGTAAGTGAAACGGGTTTTGGTAGTAGGGTGCCACGTGGGCCATGATTGGGCAGGTGATTGAGTTTTAGCCAGTGTCTGTAAAAATGTAATTATTCAAAACAAAAACTTGATTAAAAGTAAACAATTATTTACCTTTGTGTTGTTGCAGAAATTTGTTGCAAACATTTGAAATGTTCTGAGCTTTACCGACTTTTGACTAAAGACGGCTGGTATCCTGTTTCTCAAAAAGGTTCTCACGTAAAAATGAAACATGATAAGAAGTCAGGATTCATCATTTTCCCAAATCATGGAAGTCAAGAGGTTGGAAAGGGCCTTGAGAAAAAAATAATTAAAGATGCAGGTCTGAAACAATAAATAAAGGTAAATTATGAAGAGTACAAATAAAAAAATTAAATTAATAGTTGAAAAGACGGATACAGGTTTTTCGGCTTTTTCAAACGATTATCCTATATTCACAACTGGCAAAACTATCCCGGAGCTTACGAATAATGCACTAGAAGCTGCAAATTTGTATTTTGAGGACAATAACGTTAATCTAATACATGAAAATATAACCTTTGAGGTTGACTTTAAGCAATTTTTTCAGTACTACAAAATACTTAACTCAAAATTTCTGGCTTATAAAATAGGCATGAATCCCACTTTATTATCTCAATATATACGAGGGCATAAAAAACCATCTGAAAAGCAAAAGGAGAAAATACTATCCGGGATACATCAAATTGGAAAAGAATTAAGTGAAATTAATCTGATTCATAGACAATAATATAAAGACAAATTTTATTATTGTAAAAAAAAGTAATATTTTTGAAATTAAAAGTGGTTAATATTTCGTAATAAGGTGGAGCAAAAAAACTACATAATTATTAATACTGCTACTATAATGGAATATAGCAAAAAACACTATATAATCATTAGATCAGCGAGTTACGAACAAAATACTAGTTATATATAATAGCTATAAACACAATTGCGCTATATTGGCGTTATGGGCAAGTTTCTTAAAAAACAACACATCTATCGAAAAAATCAAAAATAATCATGAGAAAAAGCACATCAATCGTTCTAATCATTTTAAGCTTTTCAAGTTTTGCGCAAGACAACACTTTTTTGTGGCCTATCAAAGGCAAAGAAAAAGGTGAAAATACTTTGTTCCAACCCCAGGACTATATCGGGAGGGAATTTAATTTCGGAAATTTAATCATTCATGCACCGGAAGGAACAAATGTTCTCGCACCAACCGATGGCGAAGTAATTAGTTTTAACTATGTTTACTTTACATCAATGGAAAGGCTTTCTGTTTATAGACATACGCCTATGGATTACCAAAAAGACATTGAAGCTTTTAAAAAAGATTGGAATCCCAATAATGACATCAGATTTTTGTCAGTTAGTTTGAGAGTAAGATTGGAAGACGGGAAACATCTGTCCGTTTCCGGACTTCGACCAACGCGTACATTCCGAACAGGCGAAAAAGTAAAGCGTGGCGACCCAATCGGAACAGTTGGTTATTTTTACCAAGGCGTACCTCAACCTTCAATTTCCATAAGTATATCAAACAGAAACGGGATACCTAGCGACCCCATGTTGCCTTTCGGATTGAAAACTACGTTTAAAGAGCCCGAAGCACGAAAAGTCAAAACCGAACTAACGGCAGAGGAGGCAGAATATGACTTCACATTGCTGGTTAATTCTTTGAAAGAGGGATTCCCGGGACTTTTTGATTTTGTCTCTGAAGAAGACTTTAATGATTACGTTTCACAAACTTTAGAATCTTTTCAAACGCCAGTAAAAACAGCTGATTTTTATCGCAGAGTTGCAACTTTGCTTCGTAAAATTCGAGATAATCATTTGAGTATTTTGTCAGCCGATCCAACTATTTCGGGCGATATTATGAGGTACATCCCAACCGTATCGTTTGGGTGGTTAAATGGTGAGTTAATTCTCGCACGAACAACAGTTGAATATGAAAAATATCGCAATCTACGGATAACTGAAATAAACGGTGTTCCAGGGGGCACAGTGAAAAAGGAAATCATATCTTATCTTGACGGAATAGAAGGCAATGTAGAGAGTTATCGAGACTTTTTATTGATGATTAACGCATCGTTTAGTTATGCACAAAATAGTCCAAAAGCATTGCCAAAACGCGACATTTCTTTAACTTTTGAGAATGGCGAAAATGTATTATTTCCCGGGCGCAAAACGACTCCAAAGACCCTCAATTCTGTATTGCCTGATTTTAATGATTTTTGGCTTATCAATTCAGAACGTGTTTCGTTGGAAAAATTATCAGACGAGACAGCTTACTTGGGCATTTCTACATTTTTTCTTAATGAATTGGAAATGGAGCAAATAGCCGATTTTATTACATCTATAATTGAATCTAACTATCAATATTTCATTATTGATGTTCGAAATAATCCCGGTGGTTGTGAGGAAGTTGCTGCAAAGATTTTTTCGTTTATTGCACAGCAGCCGTTTAGTTCATCAAAGTATTCGCAAGTCACCAAAAAAGGCAATTTCGATTTGTTCCAACACAGCACCAATTACGCCGATATCGATACTGATATATTTCCCGAATACTCTACTATAAATGGGAAAAACGGATACTTTCTTTACAACGAGGAAGAGCTTTTACCCAACGATTCCGTTAATTTTAGAGGAAATGTTTATATACTTACAAATGAACGTTCAATGTCGGCGTCAGCTAATCTTGCAAGTTTGGTTCATAAACACAGACGTGGCGTGATTGTTGGCAGGGAAACCGGATCAGCTTATCACCAAATGAAAGCATTAAAAACGGCTTTTTTAAGACTTCCAAATTCTCAAATTGATATCAATCTGCCACTTGTGAAAATAGTGTTTGATACTTGTACAGAAGTCATTCCGTTTGGTCGTGGTGTGTTGCCCGATTATGAATTATCACTTTCGATGGAAGAATTGAGTTTTGAAAATGGCGATTTGATTTTAAATTATGTACAACAACTGATTATGGACGGGCATTATTTGATAGGAAATGAAAGCATCATCGACCAGAAGAAGTCGAATTGGTACATTTATTTATTTTTGGTTGTAGGTTGTGGAATAATCGTTTATATCATAATTCGGGGAATAAATAAAAGATATAATAAAGGCGCATAAACCAGCCCATAACATGCTATACCTGACAATTGCGGGTGCAGTGCAGGTTTCGGGTTTTCTGCTTCGCGTTATCTTTCGTATCGGGGGATAGTTTAGCAGCCCGTAATCCGCAACTGCAGGTATAGCAGGA
>PUKZ01000011.1 GCA_003550725.1 Bacteroidales bacterium
ATATCCAGTCAGTAGCTTGTGTAAATGGCGCTTTCGTAGGTCAAACCTGTTTTGCTGAATACTGGATGCGTGCTACTCACAATGGCGAACCCACAGGAGCGGTTGGCATAATGGCAGCTACTATCAACCAGCCATGGCAGCCGCCAATGTGCGGGCAAGATGAAATGGTAAGCATCAAAGCTGAAGCAAGTATTGAGCATGGCCCTACCATTAAAAGAACCTATGGCGGTGTATCTATAAACGGCAGCATGTTTATGATCCCTCAATATGGCAGCACCGGCATCAACACCCATGAAACATGGATACTTTTTTGTGATCCGTCATTAATGGTTAGAACCGATACCCCAACAGCCTTTTCACCCGACTATCCAACCCAGGCTATGATTGGATGGGATTCATTCACGGTTACATCTGTTGAAGATGGTGCCACTGTGGCTATTACAAGAGAAGATAATGAAGGAGAAGTAGAAATAGTTGGTACTGCAATAGCCGAAGGTAGTACTGCAGAAGTATATTTTGATGAGCCTATAGAAGTAGGAGAAACTCTTACCCTGGCCATTACAGGTTTTAACAAAGTAACTTATATCAATGACGATATTCCGGTTGTTGCTGACGGGCCCTACGCTAATTTTACTGCCGAACCAACCACAATACTTATTGGCGAAACAGTTACTTTCACAGATGCATCCGGTGGCGGCGAGTTTACTACTTGGGATTGGGACTTTGGCGATGGTGCTGACCCGGCTACTGCCACAGGCGAAGGCCCCCACGAAGTTGAGTACAATACTCCGGGACAAAAAACGGTCAGCCTTACTGTTGATGACGAATATGAAACAACAAAAGAAAATTATATAACTGTAAAAGATATTTTCACACTAACTATTGATACAGTTAATAACGGATATGTAAAGGTTGATGGTGATGAATATACTGAACCATTAGATTTGGCTGAAAATTCAAATGTTACACTTGAAGCTATTGCCGATAACGAATGGGAGTTTGATGAATGGACAGGTGACCTCACAGGAACCGATAATCCTACAAACTTATTAATGGATGGAGATAAAACAATTACAGCTAATTTTGTTGAAGCTCCTCTTTTCTACGAATGCTTTACCGGCATATCGGAAGGTCAAATACCCAACGGATGGGAAAGAGATATTAATAACTACGGTGTTAATAACTCCAACAATGCAGGAGGAGAATCACCGGAAATGCAGCTCTCCTGGAGCCCAAGTCAGGAAGGTGAATTTTACCTTACTACACCGGAGATTAATACAACCGAATATACTACTTTGCATTTTTCATTCAAAAATTATCTTAATAATTTTAGCAGCCCCGGCCCATATACATTAAGAGTAGTTGCCATAGCTGATGGTGATGAACACATCATTTGGGAAGAAGTTGACCCGGGTGATCTGCCTGCTGAGGAGATTGAAAAAACTCTTACAGCCAGTCATGGTGTAGGTGCAGAAAGTTTTCAACTCGCATGGGTCTTCGACGGTGACACGTATGATATGAATAACTGGAATTTTGACGACATATTACTGGATGTAACAGACATGGAAGTTTATACAGTTACATTTGACATACTTGACGAAGAAGGTAACGAAATTGACGATGCCGTTGTTACTTTCGACGGCAACGAAAATGACCCCGGAGAATATGTATTTGAAGGTATAACAGAAGGTACTTATAACTACAAGGTTGAAAGAGAAAACTTTGTAACCGTTGAGGATGAAGTTACAGTTGATGACGATATCACTGTAGATGTCACTATGGAAGCAAAAAAATTCGACCTTACACTCAATGCTGAACCCGAAAAGGGCGGTACAATTGAAGGTGAAGGTGAGTATCAATATGAGGAAGAAGTCGACATTTCCGCCCAGGCCGAAGAAGGCTGGGAATTTCTGGAATGGACTGGCGACACAGATTATGTTGATGACCCCGGGGAAGCCAACACAATTGTAACTATGCCGGCTGAAGATATTGAACTTACAGCCAACTTCGAACAAGTACCCTATACTATAACACTAAATACTGAACCCGAAGAGGGCGGTACAGTTGAAGGTGAAGGTGAATACTACTATGGTGAAGAAACTGAAATTTCTGCTGAAGCTGAAAAAGGCTGGATATTTGTTGAATGGACAGGCGATACGGAATATGTCGATGATCCGGAATCAACAGCTACAACAGTTAATATGCCGGCAAAAGATATTGAACTTACAGCCAACTTCGAACAAGTAATTTATACCCTTACACTTAAAGCTGACCCGGAAGAAGGAGGAAAAGTTGAAGGTGAAGGTGAATACTATTATAACGAAGAAGTAAAAATTACTGCTGTAGCCGAAGAAAACTGGAAATTCCAAAACTGGAGTGGTGATACCGAACATATCGATGATCCTGAAGCTGAAAAAACAACTGTAACTATACCTGACGGTGATTTGGAACTCATTGCTAATTTTGAAGATTTTACATCGGCTATAGATCCCGATAAAACTGAGCTTATAGTATTTCCAAATCCGGCACGCAACAAGTTTAATGTGAAATCAAGCGAAATGATCAAAGAAATAAGTCTTATAGATATTAGTGGGCAAATGGTTATAAATCGTAGTGTTAATGATTTACAAACCGATTTTAAAGTAAACAAAATACAACCCGGAATTTACTTTATGAAAATTCACACTAAAGAAAAGGTAATAACCAAGCGTGTTCAAATTATACAATAATTAAACAATATTTTTAATGTCATAAAAAAAGGGAAGGCATATTAAAACCCTCCCTTTTTTTATACCACCAAAATGTTAAATTAAGTTAAAATCAAAAAATATGCCTGTTTGTAGCATAAATAAGCAATTATCAAAGAAACTTATAATTACAAAAACTCAAATAATTAAGCTAAAAACAATAAAAGAAAACATATAACATACTGTAAGCAAATTTTCTAATTAGAATGCAGCGATAACTAATAGTTTTATAATAATTTTTTTCAGTATAAACAAAAATATTACCTTTGTTGATTAAATTTTTATGAAATATTTTCAGTATGTTAATACTGCAAAATCAATTGAAATAAATATTTAATATAATTAAACATTTACTAATAATTAAATTTTTTAGGTCTATTATGAAAAAATTTACAAAATTAATTTCAGCTTTGATTATTTGTACCGTGGTTTTGAGTTTAACTACAGGTATTTATGGACAAAGTGTTGAAGTGCAGGAATCTTATAACAATGTTTCAAGCAGTGACAATGGTGAAGATCGGCGAGGTGCCAGCCCGACTGTAGATTTGAAGACGGTACATGAAGATTCATATCATCCGGGAGAAATACGGGTCCGTTTTAACAGGGATTTCGAAGAAACTCTTGAAAATATTATTTTTGAGGTAATTGATAATGGTTATATATCAACAGGCATCTCTAAGCTTGATAATCTTAACGAAGCTTATAAAGTACATGAGTATATTCCAATGCTGGCAAGTGTTTATGAGGTTTCGGAAGCATCACTTCAGTATAAGGAGAGGCATCGTGAATGGGGTTTTCATCTTTGGTATAAAGTAAAACTTGACAATAATGCTGATATTATTGAAGCTATTCTTGACTTCGAAAAACTTGAAGAAGTTAAATTTGCAGAACCTGCTTTAATAAAAGAGACTTGTAAACCTGTTGAAAGCCATCCTGTAGAAAAAAGAGGTGACAATTCAGGTTGGACACCCAACGATCCCTGGTATGATCAGCATTGGCATTTTAATAATACAGGCCAACAAGGTGGTATGGAAGGTATGGACTGTAATGCTGAATTAGGTTGGGCAATTGAAACAGGTAATGAGGATGTAATAGTTGCAATTATGGATAGCGGTATGGAGTTCACCCATGAAGACCTGGAAGGCAATATGTGGGAAGATATCGGTCCACAAGGAACAGGAACTTCACCTGGCAGTCATGGTACACATGTTGGCGGAACAGTAGCTGCAGTATCAAATAACGATATAGGTGTTACCGGGCTAGCCGGTGGAAGTGGAGACAATGACGGGGTCAGGCTTATGACAATTGACAGAAACAGTTATGGTTTTCAGGAAGGATGTATTTATGCAGCTGATAACGGCGCCGCAATAAACCAAAACAGTTGGGGCTTTACCTCACCCGGTAATTTCCCTCAATGGGCTAAAGATGGCATTGATTATTTTAACGAGCATGGTGGTGGAACTGCATTGGATGGCGGGTTCACCGTTTTTTCAACAGGTAATAGTAACGCCAATTTTGAAAGATATCCGGCATATTACGAAGGAACATTTGCTGTTAATGCCCATGACCGCCACGGCCAAAAATCATCATTCTCAAATTATGGTGAATGGACTGATATAATTGCCCCGGGAACTGATGTAATATCGACTGAAGTACCTAATACATATTCAAGCAAATCAGGAACATCGATGTCAGCTCCACATGCATCAGGAGGAGCAGCATTAGTTGTTTCTCATGCATATGGTGAGCTCACAAGAGAAGAGTTATGGGATATATTAAAAGAAAGCGCCAATGATGATATATATGAATATAACGACCCATACTATGATGGAAAGCTCGGAAGCGGCAGACTGGATGTTTATGCTGCTCTTGGCATGCTTGGACCAAAAGTTACTTTTGAAATTGAAGATGAAGAAGGTACTCCAATAGACAGTGCTACGGTAACTTTTGATGGTGAAACAAATGAACCCGGCGATTATGTATTTACAAATGTTGAAGAAGGAACATATGATTACATAGTGGAAAAAGAAGGATATTTTACCGTCGAAGGTGAAGTTA
>PUKZ01000134.1 GCA_003550725.1 Bacteroidales bacterium
CTTTTAATTTTCTGTCTGTCGTTTGTTTCCTACACTTGGCGGTAACGGTGGCGGTATGAAAAGTTGCCGATTGCGGGCGATTTCCTATCAAGTTACACAAAAGTTGGAGCGGGCTACAACCCTTGAACAACCTACTATCCCGGCAATTTTTTATACCGCGTGTTACCACACGTTTTTTGTTCTCAATTTCCAAATCCGATATTTTTCTTTACTTTTTTAATCACATAGAACGGGGGATTCTGTTCCAATATTTCTAATGCTTCCAGATTCATTATCAAGTAATTTTCAATCGCATCAGACATAGTTAGAACCAAACCTTTTTCTTCTTGTACAGTCGCAAGTAATTCAACTTTTACTATTTCATACGGGTGATTGTCTGCAATTGTAGAAATTATTTTATGCGTCATGTTTGTAATCATTTTTAAAGTCCAGTTTAATTTCCTTTAAAAAATCAGTAACTTCAGTTAAATCTTTTTGTTTAATTTCGAATATAACTTTCTGTCCATTTTCTTTCTCAAAAATCAACTGAGCATAATTATCAAAATTACTTGCCCTTTCACTCCACTTTTTATTAGAATTGTAAGCATCATAAACATTCCAAAGCCAAATCACAAAGGGGATAACATATAAAACAGCTGACATACCTAATTGACCACTAATTAATGAACCTAAAAATGCAAACCAAATAAAAACACCAGAAATCCAAATAACAAATGCTTTTAGAAAATGACCTTTCATTAATTGACCAACACCTGGAATAAAAAATGAAAGTAGTGCAGGAAAACCGTGTTTTTGTATATTAACAGATTCCTTTACATCTTTTTGATTTTCTTTTGGTTTATTTGTCAAAATAGTTTTCTTAATTTCATCATTTGTCAAAGGATATGGATGTGTCTTTATACCACCAAATCCCCTTGCAATTTTGAGAAGTAGTCCTTTCGGATATTTTTCAAGATGAATTACACCATCTATTTCCGTTAGTGTCTTACCGTCAAGAATTTGGTCGAAAAAGTCAATTCCTTTTAAGTACACCAATTTGGCTGCAAGAACTTTTTGGTCGTCAAGCCAATTTTTTTTTCCAATTTTTTCTCGGATTTGGTCTTTTGTCATTGTTAATGTTGTCATATTCTGTCTTTTTTAAATGTGTGGTAACGGTTTGCAGCTAAGAACCGTGGGGCTTTTCGAAGCACTTTCCTGTCCGCCTGCGACAAAGGTAGCCACGAAGAACGAACCTTGCGGAAACCACTGCCCGCCCCATGTTTTCTTAGGTGCTGTTAGGGTGCGTTTTAATTCATTTCAATCATATTTTTTGCAATTCGGTTTAGGAGTTCTTTTAATTCACCTGCAAAAATTATTTTCACATTGCTGTCATTATCTGTGAGTTCAACATTCACATCTTTTGATGCCTTAGTTATAATGATCCACTTTTCTATTAGTTTTAAATTTTCACTCTCCCAATACTCGTCAGCTTTGTTTATTTGGTTAATGACAGATTGACTAACAGTCCCTGAATAATCTTTTACTTGAATAGCAATTGCATATTCGTAATCAGATAATAGACTGGGCAACTTGATTAGTATATCTGTTCCGTGTTTTTTTTCTTCTTTTCCGCCCACTCGTTCAACTTGATAATATGGAAAAACTTCTTGAAGTCCGTTTACTAATGCAAATTCCCATTCTTCGCGGGTAAATTGCTCAATAAATCTATCATAGAGTTTATTAGTAAACAATTGCTCGTTAAAGACCTCATTAAATACATCTCCTATTAAACTAGTTAATCGGCTTTGATGATCTTGTTTTTTTACCAGTCCGTCTTGTGGTACTTTCAAAAGAGCTTCCACATCATCTGCATAATGATTAATGCTCCAAAATCTCGAAGGGTTTTTTAATGTTGAGCGTAGATTACCTGTAACATTTTCGTTATTCCGTGTAAATCGTTTGATGTATTTTGCAGGGAATATGTGCCCGTAATCACCCAAATTCTTGTCAATATTAAATTCGTAACCTGTTGACCAATCTTCTGTTGCTTCGACAACTGCAATTTGTCCCCAATTAGGCAATTGCGGAATAAGCAGAACATCTCCCTTTTTGACTTTCTTAAACATTGGTCTGTTTCGTCTTGCTCCTTCATCCATTTTGAAGTTTCTCAGGTCTTGTCTTTCGTCCCAACCCCATCCTTGCCGCAAGCGACCATTGTTCAATTCGTCCATAAAGAATTTAATCCTGTTTGTGTCAATTCTATAACACCAATAATTTATCTTACTCATGTTCAATCGTTTTAAATGCACCCTAACGGTTACGTGTATGGTGTCGTTTGGCGATTCAAAGCACAAACCTATCAAACCGCTACACCGTTTATTTGATGTTATGCCCTTTAAATTAGCACTATCCGCCAAATGCACTATACACGATGTTGGCGTGTCGTGCTTTTTATTTTCCGCTCTTTCTTCTGTTATCTTCTTTGCACAGTAATTGACAATTTTCTTCATCGGTTTTACCGCCTTCATGCCATGGTGTAATGTGGTCAGCTTCCATATCTTTTAGTGCAAATTCCTTTTTACATTGAGCACATTTACCTTTTTGTTTTTCATAAACTTTCTGTTTCATTGCTGGTGTAAATGCTCGAATGTTTAGGTACTTTTCATTGCGTGTCAGTAAATAAGGATAAATTCCCTTTTTATTTGTCACGTCATCATCAATTATAAGTTCAGCGGTTTCTTCTTCAATCTTATTTGTGTCGAAATCATCATCTTTGAATTGATTGTAAAGTGTTCCCCAATCAACACCTTTCATGAATTTTCTCTTTTTAATAAAAGTTCCTTCTAACCATGTTATTACATCCTGAAAGTAACGCCATAACGGAAGAGCATTTTGGTCGTGTTGGTGCTTAGACATGTATTCTTTTATTTCACCTTCTGAAATCCATTTTAATGCTGTTTCAAGATAATCTTGACGAATAGCTGAACCATTCAAATAATCATTACCAATTTGGTGAGCTACGCAATTTGTTTTACTGAAATACTTTTTTGCGTCAGTAACCCATTTCCCTGAATAAACAGCATTTCGTAATTCTTGGTCAGTCAATTCTTCACCTGCTATATTGATTGTTTTAAACCAATCTAATCTTTCACTATCTGTTCCTTCGCAGAAATAGACCATTAGTTTATAGTCCAAAATTTGTTCTTGCTTATCCTTTTGAAGGTTATGAAAAGCCATACCGTCAATCGAAAAGTCATTGTTTACATACTGACAGATTGAAACAGTCCTTTGCTGTCCATCAATTATTTCAAAGTTTCCATCTTCTCTTACCGACCAATACATCACGTTCAATGGAAAATCTTTTATTACAGTATCAATTACTGCATTACGTTGTTTGTCTTTGTAGATAAATTCACGTTGGTAAGGCGGACGAATATCCAATTTGCCACCATATCCAACAACACCACCTTCTCCATTGTCTTTATATTCTTTGGTTAAGTCACGAACTGTAATTTGTTTTAAGTCAATATTCATATTCTTTTATTCTTTATTAAAATTCTTGCATAAGGGACTTTAACAACACTATTTTCCATCATATAAAGGTCTCCATCAACAGCTCCACGTTTTTGAACTTCTTTGCGATATCTTTTGTGCTCAGGTTTGTATGGTTTAACTCCTATTTCAATACCCGAATTTGAAATGCCTAATCCAATAATCTCAAATTGCTCTGGATTATGTTTATCCACAAAGGTGATGGGCACCCCCATTACACCTGTGTAGTCAACTGGTATATTGGCAACTTGAGAAACTTCTATACCATCAAAATTTTCATATTTCGGATAATCATCTTCATTACCTTCATATTTTTTGTATAAAATTATGTCTTCATTATGTTTGTCAACTTGCAGATTTGTAAACCAGCATGAAGTAGATACACGAGCGATTTTATTCCCATTATTATCAATATGGTGGAATTTTTTCCAATCATCAGGTACAACAAAAAACATCCCAACATTAAAATTGGTATAGCCCGTTCTCATTTTATTTTCCTTAATAAGTTTAAAAGTCTCTTTGTAAGTTAATGCGTTTGTATTACCAATAATAAGAAACTTTTTTTGGTGTTCTTCCAATTGAGATACAAATTGTCTAAACAATGAAAATGGTGGATTTGTAACTACTATATCAGATTTTTTAAGTATTTCAACACACTCTCTACTTCTAAAATCTCCGCTACCATTTAGTGGTTCAGCTGAATTCTTATCATGTTTTAGCAAATACTCAACGTCAGCAATGTTAATCGCCCCATCATTATTGAAGTCCTTAACTTCATTAATTTCAATTTTCATAGGTTCTTTTCTCTCTGCGTTTTTTATGCCTTCAATATCAAAGATAGAGAGTTGATTGCCAATAATTGGTGAACCTGCATAACTTGTCGCAATTAGTTTTTTTAGTCCAAGCAAGTTAAAGTTTGCAGCAAAATATTTAAAGAAGTTACTTTCAAAAGGGTCGTCAGCGTTACAGTAAACGACTTTATTCTTAAACTGGTCTTTGTAATGCTTTATTTCTTTCTCAATGTCTGTAAGTTGAGTGTAAAACTCGTCTTTTTTTGCCTTACTCGCATTTTTTAATGTATCATGTGCCATATTAATTCTTTGTTGTCAAAGTTACTTATTTTTAGTTTTTGTTTGCATGCACGCCAACGTTCCTGCTATACCTGCAGTTGCGGATTACGGGCTGCTAAACTATCCCCCGATACGAAAGATAACGCGAAGCAGAAAACCCGAAACCTGCACTGCACCCGCA
>PUKZ01000105.1 GCA_003550725.1 Bacteroidales bacterium
ATTTTTATTTTTATCTTTCATCTCGGAAGTGAGTTTAAAGTGTTTTGTTTATTGTTTTAACACCTTAAAGATAAGCATTTTAGCTCACTTCCGTTATTTTTTATTTTAGATTTTTAGGTTAAAAGTATTAACCCCTCATCTACCAAAGGTATATAAAATAGTATGAACATAGCATTAACGATCTCACAACTTCGCTTATTTTTGTTATTGATCTTGGTTCTATTTGTAACAACAGCTTTTGGAGATAACAATGATGAAGCTGATGTAAAAGATTTGCCTTTTAAGGAAAGATTATTTGTAGGCGGTTATTTAGGGTTGCAATTTGGCACCCATACCTTTATAGATGTTTCTCCAATTGCCGGCTATAGACTTACAAATAGTTTGTCAGCCGGAATAGGCTTGACTTATCAGTACTATTATGACCGCTATGTTGGGCTTGGTTCTCATACATTTGGTGGTAATACATTCGCAAGGATATTAATAATTCCACAGGTTTTTGTTCAGGCTCAATATGAGATCCTGAATATTGACCCCTCATATTTTGATCATGCAAACGAAGACAGGATATGGGAAGAAAATTATCTTTTGGGAGGTGGTTACAGACAACAAATTGGAGAAAAGGCTTTTTTAAATATTATGGCTTTATATAACTTCAATCACGAAAGTTCAGTATATTATCAAAACCCTATATTTCGTTTTAGTATTGAAATAGGCCTGTAGTTATTAAAAAAAATCCTGTTTGGTTTTTAATCTTTTTAATTTTTTTGTTATTTTTAATATGTCGACCCTGAAATTTATTAAGAATTTTATGTAAAACCAACTTAGGATAGCCATGAAAACTACTTTCGGACCACAGAAGATTTTATTTCCAATGCCAACAAGTTTAGTTGTAACGGGAACTATGGAAAAAGCAAATATTGTAACCATTGCGTGGGTTAGTTTATTAACCAGTTCTCCTCCTACACTTGGAGTGTCTATCGGTACCAGGGGGTATTCGGGAAATGAGATTATTAACAACAAACACTTTACTGTTAATATTGCAAGCGCTGATTATATGACTGAAGCTGATTTTTGCGGTATAACTTCAGGAAAAGATGTTGATAAATTTGCAAAAACAGGGTTCACAAAAATGCAGTCAAAGCATATACCATCTCCATTAATAAAAGAGTGTCCTTTGAATTTTGAATGCAAATTGGTGAAATCTACATTAGTCGGAACTACCAATCACTTTGCCGGAGAAATACTTGAACTTTATATGGACACAGATAAGCTTGAAGATGTTAATAATCCGGGATCACTAATAACAGAAGCATTTAATCCGCTTATTTATATTGGTGGAGCAAGGGAATATCGCAAAATAGGAGAAAAAATTGGAGATGCATATAATATTGGCAAGAATTTAAGGTAATAAATTATTATATCATTGTTGTTTTTTGAAATACACTTTTTTACCCATTAAATATCTATTTCATTGCCTTTATCATTCATAAGGGGTTGTTTAACTACTGCTTTAGACTTCCATCTCCCTGATCTATAGTATAATAATGATGCTATTAGCCCAAATATCCATGCAATTGGTATGCCCCACCATATACCGGTAGCTCCATAACTTTCTGATAAAAGATATGATAAAGGAATACGCAGCACCCACAATGATAGCAAGGTAATAAACATTGATGCAAGAGTATCTCCTGCACCCCTGAGAACCCCGTTAGTAACAAACATTGCAGAAAAAACAAGATAAAAAGAGCTTACAATTATAAGATATGTATGGCCAATACCAATTACTTCTTTATCTGAAGTAAAAATACCCATTATCTCACTGCCAAATAAGTATGCTGCTAAAGTTACCATTATAGAAATAATCGAAGTCATGATCAAAGTGTATATAAGCCCTTTTCTCACTCTTGGTATTTTTCCCGCACCTATATTTTGACCTACAAAAGTTGACAATGCACGGCTTAAATTCATAGCCGGCATGGCAGCAAAGGAGTCTATACGTACCGCAATTGTATAGGCAGCAATAGTAGCAGTGCCAAATGCATTAACGATACTTATAAGTGCCATCATGCCCAATGCAACAAAGGTATGCTGTAAGCCTGACGGAACACCTATTTTTATACTTTTGGCAAAGATGCCCCTGTCGAAAGTTAAACCCGACAAGTGAAAATTTATCACCTTGTGGGTTCGGTTTAAATAAACAATAGCCATAAAAAATGAAATCGCCTGGGCAAGAACAGTGGCGAAAGCCACACCTGAAACACCCCAATTGAAAACAAGCACAAAAACCAAATCGAAGATTATATTCAAAATCGTTGAAATAATTAAAAAATACAAAGGAGTCATGGAGTCGCCCAGACCCCGCAATACTGCACTGGTAGCATTGTACATAAACATAAAAATTAGCCCGGCTGCATATACGTTAAAGTATTGCATAGCCATTGGTATCAGGTCTTCGGGCAGGGATATAAGACGAAAAACATACTCGCTTAAAGTAAGACCTAAAATGGTAAGAATCAAAGATGCAAAAAATAAAAATATGAAGGTTGTATCAATGGCTTTCTTAACATTTTTAATGTCTTTAGCTCCATAGTATTGTGCAATTATGATATTGGTGCCAATAGTTATACCTATAACCAGGCTAACCAAAACAAAAATGACCGGAAAAGAAGCTCCGGCAGCTGCCAAAGCATCTTTGCCAATGTATTGACCAATAATAATAGTGTCAACAATGTTGTACAACTGTTGGAATACATTGCCCAATAGCATTGGTAATGCAAAAACAAATATTTGTTTACCCTCATGGCCTATAGTAAGATCACGCATTATAGTCGCAGGGTTTTTTAATTAAGCCCAATTAAATAAAACATTAAAATAACAACAAAACCTGATAGTGTAGTTAAAATATGTTTTCTATATGACCAGCCTGTTTGTTAAAACTAAATTAATTATTACTTTTTTAATGTTCTTTATCTTAAAATATAATATGTTTTTTTGGGGCAAAGTTATTATTATTATTTTGAAAGAAAGTATTGATAGCTGAAATTGCGGTTTGAGTTAATTAGATTAAAACTTAAGCATAAGTTAAACAACTTTTGGTTATTGAAACTAATTCTTTAATTTTGCGGCATTAAAATTCTGCGTGTATTTATGTGATTTAAGTATATAGGAATAATTTAATGAGTTAATAATTGATCAGCAAATTGTTGATTTATTATTCAAAAAAGGGGGCGATTGTTTAAAAAAAACAAACACAATCTTTATTTATAAATAGATTTTGGATTTTACTGTGGTTAATTATTATTTGTTTTGAACTTTTAAATTTGGGAAATGAATATTTATTTGTTGGTAATTATCGCATATTTTGGTTTTATTACTTTGATTTCATTTTTTACCAAAAAAGTTGCAAGTCGTTCTTCGGCAGATTATCTTGTAGCCGGGCGTAATCTTGGCATGATTGCATGTGCTGTGGTTGTGGCTTCTGAGTGGCTTGGAGGGATGAGTACTATTGGTGTAAGCGAGAAGGCTTTTGAAACCAGTACTATGCAGCCTATATTATATAATATATCTACGGCTCTGGGCATGATTATCATAGGGTTTACTGTGGCAAGGCATTATCGTGATAATAATGTTCACACTGTCAGTGAAATGCTTGAAAATCTTTTTGGACGCAGAGCCAGGGCAATTTCCGCAATTGCATTTTTATTTGCATACGTTGTGCTCGCTTTTGTTCAGTTGCAAACTGCTTCAAGTGTTATTTCTTCAATATTCGAGTTTAGCAGGTTTGAGTCAATATTAATTGCAGCATTGATAATTACAGGTTATACTTATATAGGGGGAATGCACGCTTTAGCTATTACAGGTATAATGCATGTGATAGTCATGTTTACAGGAATGGGCATTGCTACTGTAATAGGGTTAAACGAGATTAATGGTTTTGTATCATTACAAGAGGCATTGGTTGCTGATGGAGCACCCGAAAATCTTTACAATCCATTTAGCGGAGGACTGGGGTATGCCTGGAGCCTCATTCTAGGTGGTGTTTTAGGGGGTATGGCCGGACAAGCCAGT
Organism: Bacteroidales bacterium; assembly: GCA_003550725.1. Lineage (GTDB taxonomy): Bacteria > Bacteroidota > Bacteroidia > Bacteroidales > UBA7960 > PUKZ01. Next base: position 4,072 of record PUKZ01000105.1, read on the forward strand.
ATACAGCCTATTTTTGCAGCCCGAACAGCAGCTACAGCAAAAAAAGCTGCAATTTTTTCATCTCTGATAATTGCACCTTTTGGTATAATGGTAGCCCTTTTAGGATTAATGGTTAAAACCGGGCAATTATACGATATTACCTCAACAGGACCGTTATTTGATGCCGCAATAGGAGATATAGACCCTAAACTTGTATTACCTACATTGATGACTACCCCGGAATTTATACATCCTGTTTTGGGTGGTATCGCCCTCGCAGGCATACTGGCTGCAATACTGTCAACAGTGGGGCCGGTTAATTTTGCCGTAGTTACAATTGCTACAAAAGATATTTACCATGGCATTATTAATAAAACTGCACCTGATAAAAAGTTAATATCAACTGCCCGTAAACTGGTTTTGCTCGTAAATGTCATTACAATCCCATTAGCCTACTACAGTACAGGAGCAATATTGAGCATGGCATATATTTCATACGGAATACGTGCAATAGGAGCAATAGTTATTGTAATGGGAATCTATAAAAGAGGATGGATCAGTACAGATGGAGTACGCTTTGCTTTTGTTGGAGGTGCTATAGCAGTACTTATTAATATTGTAGCAGGAATATTCGAATGGTGGAAAATTGAAGATACTTATGTGGCTATCGGGGCAGCTTTGATTTTTATAATTGCCGGAAATATTTATTCAAGGAAAAAGAAAGTTAAAAGAGCTGAAGATAAACCATTAGATCAAAAAAAACGTTTTGAATAAACCGGAAGATTTATTAACTATAAATTACAGAATTTATGGATGAAAAAACTCCATTGGAAGGGTTAAAAGTTCTTGAACTGGCTAGTGTATTAGCAGGCCCAAGTGTTGGAATGTTTTTTGCCGAACTGGGAGCTACGGTTATCAAAATAGAAAATATTACCACACAAGGTGATGTTACACGCAAATGGAAGCTGGCTAAAGAAAACCCCAATACTGATATATCAGGGTACTTCTCATGTGTTAACTGGGGGAAATATTCTTTTGCTGTAAACCTTTTGGAAAAAGAAGGCCTGGATATTATTTACAAGCTTACTGCTGAATGTGACATTGTATTGGTAAGCTATAAACCCGGCGATGCTGAAAAACTTAAGGTTGATTATCCTACGTTAAAACAATACAATCAGGCATTAATTTATTCGCACATAACCGGATATGGTTTAAAAAATTCAAGAGCAGGTTTTGATGCTATCATTCAGGCTGAAAGTGGTTTCACATATATGAATGGCAACCCCGGGGGGCCACCTACTAAAATGCCTGTAGCCCTGATGGATGTTTTAGCAGCTCATCATTTGAAAGAAGCCATATTACTTGCTTTGCTTTATCGCGAAAGAACCGGTAAAGGCCAATATATCGAAGCATCACTTTTTAAAGCCGGTATAGCTTCACTTGCCAATCAGGCTACCAATTGGCTGGTTGGCAAAACCATACCCGAAAGAATTGGTTCGGATCATCCCAATATAGTGCCTTACGGAACAATATTTAAAACATCCGATAATAAAGAAATTGTTTTAGCTGCTGGGACAGATAAACAATTTAAGGAGCTTATAACTTTACTGGGAAGACCCGAACTAGCCGAAGATGAAAGATTTGCGCAAAACCAGAACCGGGTTATCAACAAAGATGAAATATTAACTGTTTTGCAGGACCTTATATCGGAATATACACGCGAAGAAATACTGGAGCTTTTCGGTGAAAAACGTATTCCTGCAGGCGGTGTTTTTAATATGAAAGAGGTTTTTGATGTGCCTGAATCCAAAGATATGGTTTTGCATGGTAATTACCCTGACAACAAGAAAATTGAAGGTGTGCGTGCCATTGCTTTTTCTACTGACGACAAATTGACCAGGCAGCATCTCTCCCCGCCACCACATTATGCCGAACATACCGAAATGATTCTCCGAGACTGGCTGGGATACACTGAAGAAGAAATTGATAATATAATAAATAAAGGAGTTGTATATGCAAGAAAAAGATAAATGTGAAAGGGTGCTGATTGACGGGTCGCGCCTTATGATTGAAAGCATGGCACGTGCAGGGGCCGATGCTTTTATCGGATATCCCATCACTCCTGCCAATCTTCTGTATGCCTATGGTAGCCAAAGAATGTCGATAATGTTGCCTGCACCCGATGAGATAACAACTTTACAATGGATGTCGGGGCTTTCTATTACCGGAAAAATTCCCGTAACCGCAACATCATACCCAGGCCTGGCACTTATGATAGAGTCTGTTAATATGGCATATATGATGGAATTACCTATGGTAATAGTGCTTGTTCAGCGATTAGGGCCTGCTACGGGTACAGCTACTTGTGGTGCCCAGGGCGATCTGCTTGCACTGAAAGGAATGATGTCGGGAGGACATCCTTTGCCGGTGCTCGCTACTTCCAATTTTGAAGATTGCTGGAAACTTTCGGAAAAAGCAGTTCATATCGCAGCTAAACTTAGAACACCAGTGGTGCTGCTTACTTCAAAAGAAGAGGTGATGACACAAAAAAGTTTTGACCTTAACCTGCTTGATAACATAAAACAAACGCAGCTAAAATATTTCGATAAAGATTCTAATTACAAAACATATGACGCTGAAGGATTAGTTCCCGAATTTTTGCCTGTTAACCAAAATGTTCACCAGGTTCGTTTCAATGCATCAACACATGATCAGTACGGTATTCTCCAACATTCTTCTGAAGATGCTCTTAATAATACCCGCCGGCTTGAAAAAAAAATAAATGAATACCTGGATGAATATACCTACTATGATTATGATCAACAGGATGGAGCAAAAAACATTGTAGTATCATACGGAATTTCTTCAGCGGCTGCCATTGATGCCGTTAGTGATTTGCGAAAACAGGGAATAAAAACCAGTTTGTTGATACCAAAAACTCTTATTCCTGTTACGAATGTGTATAAAAAAATAATAAATAAATACAAAAAAACCGTAATTGCCGAAGAAAATATAAACAATCAATTCGGCCAGTTACTTTTTGGTGTTGAAAGGCCTGAAAATATTCGGTTTGTAGAAGGATTGGGTAAAATGATTACACCCGAAGAAATAATAAAGGAGGTAAAAAAATGAGCTCACAATTGTTAAACACGTCATCTTTGCCATATTGTAAAGGCTGTGGCCATGATCTTATAGCAAAACAAAGTATGAAAGCCCTTGAAGATCTCGGTTTTTCACCATTAGATGTAATAATGGTAACAGATATTGGGTGCCACGGGATCATAGATAAATGTCTTAATACTCATACAGTACATGGACTTCATGGAAGATCGGCTGCACTTGGTGCCGGTATATCTTATGGCCTGGAAAATCCCGATAAGAAAGTTGTCGTTTTTATTGGTGATGGTGGTGCTACAATAGGCCTTCAACACATAATGGAAGCGGCAAGATTAAACCTTAACATGACTGTGATTTTGCATAATAATATGTTATATGGTATGACCGGCGGGCAAACAAGCGGGCTTACACCTAAGAATTTTGCTACTACAACATCTTATGAAGGTAATCCTTTATCAGGATACGATATATGTGCCCTGACACATACAGCAGGAGCATCATATACTTGCAGGGTACTCGGTATTGGTGATATATCAGATAAATTCTCATCTGCTTTTCAAGTTAAAGGATTTTCACTCCTGGAGATAGTCGAAATTTGCCCTAGCTATGGTGTTAAGCTCAACCCCCGGCGTAAACTTAATGAAATTGTTGAGAGTTCGGGACGTAAAATTGGAGAATGGGAGAATAGCAGGCCTGCTTATAAACTATCTCAAGGCAAGAAAACAAAAGACTTGTTGAGCAAAGTTTCAATAATCGACAGGGAATATACTCACAACCTTAAAGAACCCATATCAATTATATTAAGCGGGTCGGCAGGTGAAGGCGTACAGCTCGCAGCAGCAATACTGTCGAAGAGTGCAATACGCTCAGGATTGGATGTTACACAAAAAGGCAGTTATCCTGTTACTGTGGGAGTGGGATTCTCAACAGCTGAGTTGAATCTGTCGCCCGGTAAAATTAATTTTCACGGAATAAATATACCCGATGTTGTTATTATAACTTCAGAAGATGGCCTTAAGCATAATTTAAAACGCATCAACAATATGAAAAAGGGAGTGCTCTATATAGATAAAAGCCTTGATATACCTGAAACAGGCGCAGAAATCATTCAATACGATTTTAGAAGTGTAGGGGCAAAAAATGCTGCATTAACCTCAATAGTCTTTTTTTCAAAAAAGTCGGGAATAATAAATTATAAATCTATATTTAAGACTATCGAAAGTGAATCAATGGATAAAAAGCTTCCTGTTGATAAAATAAAAAATAGCATTGCCGGCTTATGATGTTAAGGCCCCGGTTGCTTAAATCAATAACCATATATACACTAAATAAGCTTTTGGTGTTGTGCTTTTACCATCCTTAAAAATGAGGAATTGTAATGGTCGTTTCCCCACCGGTAGTAGTATCAAGGATATATATAACCAACCCATCCATGCCCGGAGTGACTTCGATCTCATAATCTCCGAATAGATATCTGCCTTCATCAATAGGGCCTTCACCAAAGTGATCCGACATTACCTGGCGGGAAATTTGATTTAATATCTGACGGCTCAAGCCTGCCTCAAAGTCTTCAAGTGGATCACGACTAAATGGATCCCTGGCAGCTTCCTCTTCCTCAAATTTATTTTGCATCTCAGCCGACTGTAACATCCATTGGTGGTTCATGTAATTACCACCAAATGCAGGATTTATTGGCGTATAAACAAAATCCTGACCCTTTGGTGTAAGTGTGAATAAAAAAAGAAATGCTCCTAATAAAAAAAATCGTTTTTTAAGTCCCATAAATGTCTTTTTATTTTTGTTCCAAAAATTTAATGATTGAACTAATTGTTTGTCTAATTTCTCTAATATCATGCCAGGATATTGAAGTTATTGTGGCTCAGAATTTAGGCCCGGAAAATATAAGGATTGTATTTCTTATTTGCCCGAAAGCGGACATTTTTTTGGGATCAGGTAAATATTTAAAAGCAACAAAAGTTCTGATTGAAAGTTGGTCGAAAAATTATGACCGTATATGGGCATGTGTACGTTTTTGGACAGATTTATTTAATAAATACCGCTTCCGGCCTCATCTTCACTTTTCAATTGTTGTTGTATCGTTTCGTAATTGATCAAATGCGACTGCGCTCTTTCTATTGCATCTTTTGCAGCATCAATTATTTGTTGATGTTGCGGCCTGAGAGATGCCTGGTAAACCATTCGATCTTCGATTTCCACATAAATAATACTACCCATACCGGGTACAGGTCTTTCCTTTATGTAAATTGATATGCCGGTAATATCAGAAGGGTTTTGCCAGTTCTGAAAAAAATGATGATGGAAATCGTTGCCTATTTTTGTAATGGTTTCATTAAATATCATATCTGTAACTTCTATTCCATCAATACTTTTTTGCTTATCGACGTTATCATCCAAAAACATTTGTATCTGCCCCTGTAGTTGGAGTAATGAAAACAACAGTATTAGCAAAGCAGCTATTTTTTTCATTTTTGGCATTTATTTAAATAGTTTCCCAGGCTAATTTTTTGCTATAAGATCATTTTCTTGACCAGTCAACCATTTCCACATCTTCGATCAGTTTTTGGCGGTGATGGCTTGTTATGCTATCAGTTGGCATTATATAAAGGTCTTTTCGTGCACCAATCCAGTTTGCTGTGTTTATAAAAAGTATTTTTGCCCCGTCACGCGTATAGCGGGGAGCAAGATCATTAGTACCATTGGGTTTAAAGGCTGACAGATCTTCTTTTTTACTTGTTTGAATATTATACTGAAATATACGTGCATCGAGTTGGCGCCCCTGGTTTGACTGGAAACCCGAAACGTCGTATGTATAAAGTATTTTTTTACCATCGATTGAAAATACAGGATTTTCAAGTGCTCCTTTTTTATCGCCAACAATAACTTCTTTGTTTGAACCGTCGCTATCCATCAACAGGATCTCAGCATCATACCGGTTTACGCCCAGTGTCAGGGCTACTATTTTGTCATTAACCGGGCACCAATCAACTTCCCTGAAATGTTTTTCTTCCGATATTGAGGTCAGCAGTTTAAGGCCTGTACCATCATAGTTTATTGTATAAAGTTTATTATAGGCTGAGAAAACCAGTTGCTCACCATTGGGAAGCCAGGAAAACCCCACACCTTTATTGTAATATCCGCCTGTGGGTATATTGGTGATTTTTTTTGTATCGCTGCCATCAATGTTCATTGTATAGAGTTGTGGATTAATATCACGGGTAGACAAAAAAGCGATTTTCGTTTTTTGTTGGTTAGATATTGGCCGCCAACTGTGATAATTATTGTGTGTTAGCTGTATGTTACTTTTGCCTATTGTATCGGTGACAAAGATCTGTGAAACATCATCAACCCGTTTAGCATAAAGCACAAAATCGTCAGGAAAAACACGTGTAGTGAAAGACCGTACTTCTGAATAAGTTTTCCCTGCCTTATTTTCAGCCGACACTTGCCATAGATATGTAGTGTTGAATTTTAAACCTTTAACAGTGGCAAATGTATCTGTAAGATTCTCCTTGTGCAGGGACGCAGGTTTGCCTGCTTCATATAGTTTGAGATTAAATTTAACAGTATCGTCTAGCTCCTTGCCTTTATTTTTGAGTTGCCACCTTATGGTATCATTTACAGGTACATTTTGTTGCTGGTCTTTGGGATAGTAGTGATCTGTAAAAGCGGGCAACTCTACTTCTGTGATCCTCTCGTCTAATTTAATAATCACATGTGTGGTTTCATTGATGTTTATTTTCACTGAAGTACTGGAGGAGAAATAATCTCTCTCTTTGGCAATGACATTGTACTCGCCCACTTTTACTTCCATTGTAAAAGTACCGTTTGAGTCGGTAAGAACGGTATGGGTAGCTGGGCTGGTTGATACTTCAGCATTTTCAATGGGCGAGAGATCTTTATTATCAAGCACCTTGCCCTCAATTGTTCCTTTGGCATCGGGTGATAACTTGTCATCTCTGCATTGAATTAATATCAGTAATATAATAAATACTGTAATGAATCGGTTTGTTCTTAAGAGTTTCACAGCAAGATATTTTGGTTTGACATTGTGTTGCCTTAAAAATTTTGTTATTTAATTATTCAACTACTATAGAGTCGCCACATATTTTTATTTCGTCCTTATATATTTTTAGCACTACCTTCCATATATCACCTTCTTGTATGTTTATAGAAGTTGTGGATAAATCTTTTTGTTGATTTTCTTTTACCCTGAAACTACCGCTTTGGCTTGACACAGATCTGCCGGAAGCACCTTCCCTGGTAGCATCCATTGTGTAATGGGCATCTATGGGTGTTTCAGTTTTGTTTATAAATATCCCTGCGAACTTATGCATTTCACCATCTTTTGAATGCCTTATAGTGGCTTCACAGGATTTATCCTGTTTAATTGAAAAACCGCCGGTAATTAAACTAACTGTTATAATAATACAACACATCAAAAGGGTATTTATCTTTTTATTAAGATTTGTATTATACCATTTTATTTTCATGATCGTATTTTATCGTGACTTTTTAAAAAACAAAGCCCGGTTGTAAAACTATATAAACAAAGTTCTTCCTTTCTTTCCGGGCTTTGTTTTTCTTAATTGCTTCTTTATGATGAATCCTGATCAGTAATTATGTTCGATGTGCAACTTCATTCCTTCACCTCTTTGGTGTATTTGATATGCAGGGGCATTTCCTGCGGCCTCGATCTGTATAAGTTCCAGGCCCTGTCCCTCCTGTATTACCTGTAACCCTGCACCATCGCCTTGCATTACCTGGTAAAGCTTGTTCAAATGGCCGTTTTGCAATACATGGATAAGGTTTTCATCGCCTATCAATTTACCCTCATACAGGTTTTCATTGCCTAACTGTAAAACCTCCATGGCATTGTTTCTTCCCTCTATTACCATATTAGCCACATTTTTTTCACCTTCCTGGTGAATTATCATATGACTTTCTTTTTCTGCTCTGGCAATCCTGGAGTTTAAAAGTTCCATCATTTCCTTGTAACCAAAACCTATAGCGTCTCCGTTAAAGTTGCCTGGAGAAACCTGTATGATCCGGTTGCTTTCCGGGCTTATTTGTTCAAGGAAAATACCATCCTGAAAATCACCGGATTCATCCTGCTGTGATATTAACCAGCAAGGAAGCAAAAACAGAATAAATAAACTGATGCTTAGTGTTTTCATCATTTTTTTATATTTAGCCCAAGATAGCCGGCTTTGGGAAATTTCCAATGCCGGCTCTTGAACTTGTTTAGCACAAAAAACTATGTAAATGGTTTATTTGTGCATACAATCAACCCCTATATTAGGGATTAAGTTGATTTACTATTGCAGTATTGTGGTTACCATGCTGCATTATCTCACTCCAATTTGGGTTAGATCCGTTTTGATATACGTCTGCACTGTTATGGTCACCTAATTGATCAATTTTACTATAGTTATTCTTGTAATTTTGAACTTGTTCAGCCCAGTTATTACCACCATCTTGCCAGATTATAGCTTCATTTAATATTCCATCCTCAGTTTTACCGCCAGGATAACCTGATGTTTGGGTCTGATAAGCTTTGTTATGGTTTCCGCCTTTTTGCTCAATTTCACCATAGTTTATTGGAACATATGGATTAGAACCCTTGCCAGTAGAAATTTGATGCTGCTCAGCAATATTATTATTAGAGCTTTGTACTATTGAACCATAGTTTAAGTCACCATACTGATCCTGAACTGCCCAGTTATTATTACCGTCTTGGCTTATATATGCATCGTTTACCCAACCATCTTGCATTTGTAATGCTTCGTTGCTATTTCCTCCTTGATATATTTCAGCATCCATGCTCCAACCATTTTGTTGTTGAGCTGCATGGTTATGATTTCCGGCCTGATCGATGAGTGCATAATTCATACTTCCTAAAGCTTCCGGAGGTAATTCTGTGTCTTGTGCCTGGTAAGCTTCGTTATTATTTCCACCCTGGTTAATGTAGGCACTGTTACCACGTGCTTGCTGATTTTGTTCAGCCCAGTTGTGATTACCGCTTTGATCGATTTCAGCATATAGGTTACCAAGCTGTCTGTGATCACCTTGAATTTGCTTAGCCATGTTATGGTTGCCGGATTGATTAATATATGTTTCTATTAAACCACCGGGTCCTGCATATTGCCACTCCCAATCACGGTCATGAATCTGCTCAACAATAGCTTCATTATATTTGCCTGATTGATTGATATTGCTCAAAATTTTGTCAACATCATCTCCAGACTCCATTGTTTGATTAACGATTGCTGAGTTGTGTTTGTTGGATTGAATAACATAGGATTCAATTTTACCATCAGTTTGATTAACTTCTGCATAGTGATGCTTTCCTGTTTGCTGAATATCACTTTTGTTCTTAGGATCTTCAGCAACTGCTATTCCCGCTGTAAAAGCGAGTACTCCGATAACTGCAATTAATTTTTTCATAATTTAAAAATTTTAAGTTTGTAAATGGTTTAATTGTTAAAAATTTGCCTTGCGGCTTGAATTAAAAAATTGTAAATGATTTGATTGAGTCTTGCAATTTTGTCCTTTGGCAAAATTGGCTTTTAAAAAGTTAAACATTTGGTTAATTGGCATTATCATCTCTTTGTCTTCTATCCAGTAAATTAAAATAGTATTTAATTCCCACATCAAATGACCAGATCCGGTCGTAGAATCTTCCATACTCCATACCGTCAATGTCGTCTTTTAGCAATTGATGGTTTGTCAGTGCTACATTGATTCCGGTTTGTTCTCCGACTAACCATTCGTAACCTGCAGTCATATTTATAAAAGGTATAAGGTTTTTATCAAAATTAAATGGTTCATCCACATAATATTCTTCCGTATGATATAGTATTCCGCCGCCCAATTTCAAAAAGGGGCTTCCCTGGTAATTGTTCATGAAGCGATACTTCAGGTCAAAGTTAGAGTATCCAATATTGGCATGGAATACATTTCTGCTTTCGACACGGCTTACACCTGTGGTCCAGCTGAATGATAGGGGGCGGTCCTGGTTAAAGCCAACGGAGAGGTCAAGGCCGGGTAATATCCTGCCGCCTTCATAATCGCCATCATACATTTTGGCAGATCCTGTTAACTCTACAGCTGTGGTGTTTCTGCGGTTTTCTAAATAATGAAAACCAAGATAATCGGTATCATAAGCTCTTTTTGATTCTTCTATGTATCTTAATATGGCAGGATGGTTAATGTCCTCCGGGTTTTCAGTTTCCCACAGCCTGTCTATTACTCCCTCTGCTATCAGCGCATATACAGCCTTGTCTATTGCCTCTTTAACAGCCATATGTGATGGTTCATTATAGGTATAACCTGCTTCAGCTTCCAGCATTTTTTTTAGAGATACGAAACGAAACAAGCCACCGCTCAACTTTTGTGATAATATTGTTTTAGATGAATGTACTGTTTTTAATATCCTTCCATTGCTGGTGGAAACTGCTCTCAGATAAACGGACACTTTGTCTTCCCTGTATTCTCCGGAGGCGCTTGCTCCGAAATACCGCAGGCCGGCACCGCCTGTTACTACATTGGTTTCATATGAAATAATGCCACCTTCAAGCGTTATGCCCCCAAAAAGTAATGGTGGCAAGAGTTGCCCTCCCTGGTTACCACCCTGATATTGCTCACGGCTGGAACGAATAATACGCCTTTCCTGCAATAAATTTGATAAGCCTTCGCGTTCGATCGGAACAAACCATCCCGACTCATCAAGAGATTGCAGTAACATCGTAGTGGCTCCCTGCGTAACCGCTGTAGACCAACTTGCACCCACCTCTGACGGCTTATATTGCCCGGTTTGGTCGCGAAATTGATATACCGCTGCTACTACCTTTTCCTTGGGCCTGGGAAGAGACTTTAATTCCTCATGTACCGATGAGAATTCACCCAATCGTGCCGCTTCGGGCTTCATGGGCACCCTGAACATTGAAGAACAACCCGAAAATATTAAAATAAGAAAAAGATAACTTATTTTGTATTTGATAAAATATTTTGTGTTCATATTAATTTTAGTAGCCATTAAAAATTTTTTAAGCAAGCCTAAAAATGCGGTATGGTAATGGTCGTCTCTCCACCGGTTGTTGTATCCATAATATATATGACCAGTCCATCGATTCCCGGGCTCACCTCAATTTGATAATTCCCGAATAAATAACTGCCTTCGCCAATTGGTCCTTCTCCAAAATGATCTGACATTACCTGGCGGGAAAGTTGACTTAATATCTGACGGCTTAAGCCTGCCTCAAAATCTTCAAGCGGATCACGTCTAAAAGTATCCCTGGGTACTACCTCTTCTTTAAATTCACTTTGTATCTCCGCAGACCTGAGCATCCATTGATGGTTCAGGTAATTGCCTCCAAATGCCGGATTTACGGGTCTGTAAACAAAATCCTGGCTCCTGGAAGCCATGGCAGATAAAAAAAGTAATGCTACTACCAAAAAAAATTTCATGTTTTGCTTTTTTATTTTATTTTAAAAAAATGTATTTTTAGCTAACTATTTAATCATTTTATCCTTATATGCTAATATCATGCCATAACTTTCAAATTCTTGTAATCCAATATATAAGCTTTTTCAGAGGTAAAAAATAGTATTTTTTATTTGCTCGATAACGGACATTTCTTTTTTTAATATATCATTATTAATAATTTTAAGCGCTAATACTCAGGGTTTGTCGAAAAAAAATGACCGCAAATGGGCAGGTGTTTGATTTTGGTCATTATTTTAGTTTGCATAGTCTTTTAGTGTTTAACAGCTTGTTTTCCGAATAATTTTTTGTTATATTTGTAGTGTAAATGGTTTATTTGTGTCTTGCAAATAGACTCCATTGGGTTGCCCGCTATTTGCGGGCAGCTCTTTTTTTATTGCCACCATCTTCTTATCCCTGTTTTATTTACTTTCCAGATGTTGTTGATTCATTAAGTTATATCGGTATATGATATTTTATCGAATTATTATATGAATTGTCGCCTAATATAAAATAACGTTTTTTATTGTTTATCATCAGCACTTTTACAGGGTGATTAATAAGATTTGATTTTTCAATTATTTTATGGAATGTATCTTGATCACAATCGGTTAAAAGCACCATTGTTTCATCAACGGTATTTTTTAAAATATTGATGGCTTCTTCAATATTATTTGCTATGCTTAATACTGAAATATCCACTGCACTGTTATTAGTGGAGGGATCTATTGACCGGCTACCGATTATGACTATTCTCATTATTAATCATTTTTCTGCAAAATTTTAATAGCCAATTTTATGCCATTTTTTTTAATAGCATGAAACATAGGTTTTAACATATTTCAATTCAAATTAGAAGAAAAAAATATGACCGATAATGGGCACGATTATATTAATGTAATAGCTTGTATGGTTCTGTGTAGTATAGAAGTGCCGGAGATGAAAGGTAATTTTTTTTAATTTTGACCGAATTCGTACGGGTGTCAAATAATGGGCAAAAATTGGCGCAGCCTTCTATTTACAATCGATTTATGATTATACTCTGCATCCGGTTAACATGATTTTATTTTTTTATTCCATGTTTTTTTATCTTGCGTTGCAATGATTGCCTGGTAATATTGAGCATCTCGGCTGCTTTTGATTTGTTGAATTTGCTGAGCTCTAATGCTTTCATGATAGCTTTATATTCAAGTTTTTCAAGGTCTAGTTCTTCTGTTGTTATATCATATTGTTTTAACAAAGTGTTTCGTTTTGTTTTTTCAACCGGTAAAGAAAAATCTTTGACCTGTAAAACATCGCTCTCACATATTATCATGGCACGCTCTATCATGTTTTTTAATTCCCTGACATTTCCGGGAAATGGATACTGTGCCAGGTAATGATAAATGTCTTCCTGAATTTTGGTAATGTTTTTACCATGATTTTTTGAAAAGTATTTAACAAAATAATTGACCAGCTCGGGAATATCCTCTTGTCTTTCACGCAGTGGAGGTATTTCTATTACAAATGTATTGAGCCTGTGATAGAGGTCTTCTCTGAATTTTTTTTCTTTGACCAGTTGTTCGAGGTTTTTGTTTGTAGCAGTAATAATTCTAAGGTCAAGACTGATTGATTTTTTTGTACCTATTCTGCTGATCATTTTGTCATCAAGTACACGCAGAAATTTAGCCTGTAATCCGGGTGGCAGTTCGGCCACTTCATCAAGAAAAAGTGTACCATGGTGTGAAACTTCAAACCATCCACTGGTGCTTTCTGCAGCTCCTGTAAAAGCTCCTTTTTTATATCCGAAAAACTCACTTTCGAAAAGCGATTCAGGTATTGCAGAACAATTTACACAATGGAAAAAATTATTGCTTCTGCTGCTTAAAGCATGTATAGAACGGGCTATCACTTCTTTTCCTGTGCCGCTTTCGCCGGTGATTAAAACTGAGGTCGCATCGGTAGCTGCAACTTTAGCTACCATGTTAAAAACTTCCTTTATTCCCGGGCTAACACCTACTATTTCTACAGGTAAATTTTCTTTTAATTCCGATTGGGTATGCTTGTATTTAAGTTCGGTTTTTTTGAGTTGTATTTGTACTTCAGTAAATTGATTAATACGCTCAATCACCTCTTTTATCTCCTCCGTGCTAAAGGGCTTGTTTAGGCAATCCTTTGCACCTGCCCTGACGTAATCAATTACCTTTTGCATATTACAATTTTCTGTAAGAGCAACTATGGAAATGTCGGGATATGATTTTTTAATCTTTTCAATAATACTGATGCCATTGATAGCTGCTTCATTCATGGCAACAAATACGATGCTGATATCATTTTTTTTGAGTTTATCAAAAGCCTGATTTGTTGCTTGTGTATAATATATATTATATCCAAGTTTTGAAGAAAGATTATTAACTACATCTAAGCTACTCTTATCATCATCTATTATTAATATGTTTTTTATTGTATTCATAATGATATTATCTACCCTGTTAAGGTAAAAGAAAAAATTTTAAATGTATATAAATAGTTTATTATACTTGTTAAAATTATTGTCTGTATTATAATTTTTGAGTTAACATATTTTCTAAAGTTATATTGCAATCCCGCGAATTTAATCTTAAATTATTTAAATTTAATAAAAAAAGTAATTTGATTTATTGCGGAAATTACTTAGTATAATTAACGAGATTTCAAACAACATGTTATGTGTATTAAAAAATATTTTAAAAGATAAAATTTTGATTTACAGCTTTTTATAAAACTTATTGTAATGCTTTAAACTTATTAACAATTTAAAAATATGACAATTTTTTTAATATGTTTTTGATTTATATATTTTTAATTTGTATAAAATGTATTCAAAGTTCTGATTTCTCCGAAAAGTATATTTGTTAATATTGACTTTTTTTGGTTCCTGATCCGTTAAAACAAAAAACCGGTAACAAGTGATATGCAAATATAATCATATTAAGTTTAAATCGAAAAAAAACCGGATAAAAAAAATATTTATTCTGCTAAATTTTTATATATGCATACTAAAATTTATGTATTTAATTATAACAGGCTGTTTGGTTGTTAAATATTTATTTTTATGTCTCCTGTAGCTGCCTGTTTGGGCGGGCCAACGTGCCCGGTTTTTTCAGTTTTGGTGGTAATTTTACAATCCATCTATTATAAAATCTTAATGATTTAGAGATTCAGAATTTTAGCACAATAGATGGTTAAAATCGTCCTCCGGCCTATGGTGAAGACACCTACAAAACAAGCGAAAAGGGCGTTAAAAAATATTTGAAGTCGCTCTGTAAAATTATGGAAAAGTATAAACCTAAATTTCTAAATTGAAATTTACAAATAACAAAAAACAATAATCAAAACTTAAATAATTACCAATTTTCAAAAATTCAATATCCAAAAACGATGCTAAATAACATCATCTATGAAATAAAAAAGCAATCTTAATGTTTTGAATTTAGTATTTGTGCAATTTGAAAAATTGGAATTTATTTACTCACATATTTATAATTTAATTGGTGTTCGTTGTCTCGCTGCACTCGGCAGTTATTTGTATTTTGTAATTTGTGTATTTTAAATTCATGATTAATTC
>PUKZ01000112.1 GCA_003550725.1 Bacteroidales bacterium
CACGATAATATTATAATCAGGTCTGACAGCAGTGGTTCCGGCTCATTAATTCTTGATCATTCAGAGGTTAAGGCTACCGTTGAGCGCTGGATGCAAGGAGAAAAGTTTCATGTTATATCACCGCCGGTTATCGGGCAAGGTATACAGAATTTCTTTGGTAATAATGACAATATTTCAACATCAGAATCAGGCGGATATAAGTATGCCATGCAGGTATACGAACCTGCTGTAGACGACGGAGGGGGATGGACGGATTTCTTCACTAATGAAACAACCGGAGATCTCAAATTAGGTCATGCTTATAGCCTTAGAATAGACAATGATGGAGTTGTAACCTTTGAGGGTGAACTTAAACATGATGAACTTGCTAGAGAAATAGAACGTCCGGATGAAGATCCATTAGGCTGGAACGGACTGGGCAACCCCTATGCCTGCGCATTAAATATAAGTGGTGATGGTAACAACTTTTTATCTGAAAATTCAAATAATCTAGATGATGAGCATAGTGGAGTATGGGTCTGGGATGTCGAAGCGAAAGAATATAAAGTTATCAATAATGCTACTAGCGAAATACCGGAATTAACACAAAACCATATAGCCCCCGGGCAGGGTTTTATTGTAAAAGCCAAAGAGACAGAAGGAGGAAATGTAACAATAACTTTTGATCCCGGCATGCGTGCTCATGAAGACCCTCCATTTCGTAAAACAAAACAAAGCCCCGAAGACTGGTATCATATTGTATTGGAGGCTAAAAATGAGCAGGAAAACAGGCTGGCCACATCAATAGTATTCAACAAAAACATGAACTACGGACTTGATGTGGGCTATGATGCCGGGCTGTTTTCTGAAAACCCGGACTATAAATTTTACAGCAGGATGCCCTACGAAAGAAACGATCTGGACCTTACCATACAAGCATTACCCGACCAATGGCAGGATGAAATAGTGATACCCCTTGGCATTGTCAACAACGAAGGCGGGAAGGTAACCTTCTCAACATCATCAATGTCGCTGCCCTCCTATGTAACACCCATGCTCGAAGACACTAAAAAAGGCGAATTTACCGACCTTTCGAAAGAAAATTATACAACAACCGTTCCGATGGAGTACGATACGCTCGGGCGCTTCTACCTGCACATGACTGCAAGCTACTATGACCTGGGCCTAAAAGCTGAACCCGCCGAAGGAGGAACAGTAGAAGGCGAAGGCGAATACCCGGCAGGCAAAAAAGTAGAAGTGTCATCGAAGCCAAACCAGGGATGGGTATTTGTCAAATGGACCGACAAAGACGGCACAATAAGCAATGAAAAAGAGTTTGTCTATACCATGCCCGGCAAAGACACTTATCTTACAGCCAACTTCGAAAAAGACCCGACACAGGTAGAAGGCACGGAAAGCTCTAAGATAACAGTATATCCAAATCCCACACGCAACAACCTAACGGTCGAATCAAACGAAATGATAAAAAATATCCGCATGATAAACATCAGCGGGCAGGTAATAAAAAATATAACCGTTGATGCATTAAACAAAGTGATCAACGTAAGCAATACCGAACCCGGTATCTATTTCATGCAAATACAAACAAAAGAAAATATATATACCAAACGCATTCAGGTTTTTAAATAACCCTGTAATACCATGAAAGGATTTTAATATTTTTTTTTGGAAAATTAGTATTAAGTTTATTATTTTTGCTACGAAAAGATGTTAAATTTGTAAATATGAACAATAACGATAAAAAAATATCAAATAATAAACCGGTTGAGAAAGAAAACATATCACGCAGGGATGCACTGCGCAAGATCGGTTATGCTGCTTTTGCCTCATCAACAATGCTGCTGTTGCTTAACAACCCCACTAAGGTTCATGCGCAGAGTCTTTCGGTTTCAAACCCCGGTGGCCCCGGTGGTGGATGGCCTGATGGCAATGGCGGCTCCGAGGATAATTTCGACACCTGGGATGATGACTGGGACTAATGTTTATCTGACAAATAACCGGTAATTATTTTTGTGGCTTACCTGGCAAAAAAAATAGGAGATGCGCGGGTTGTGTGGTTTGAAGCCAGCAATCAATGGGCAGTTTTTGACAAACTGCAATGGTTTATCTTCAGCCTTTATGAAAAGAAAATCAACCGCAATGAAGCTCAAAGCGAGCTTTGTAAGCACTTTTACTTATCAGAAAAAGACAGCAGGCAAGCCGTAGAAAATATATATGACTCTCTCGGCAAGCTTCTGGATCCCGGTTTCCCCCTACCCGACTTTAAGCACAACACCGGCAAAGCATTACGCCATAAGCTCCAGAAAAAGAAAACAAGAGAATATACTTACCGCGGCAAACCTTTCAGGATAGTTTACGGCTCACCATTCCTCGAAAAATATATTCACCTGCCTTTAGCCCACCTCGAAAGTGGCTGCGGGCAGGATGATATCTTTACGGCAGAAATATTTCCTTTTGAATCAAAATACATCCTAAGGGTAAAGCCCGGCTACACCTGCTTAAGTGTTGATGAGCCCGGGCAGGCAAAACGGCTGCTTTATATTGAGCTGGCAACCTTTTTCTTCGATAAAAAACAAAATGACTGGATGACCTTCATACATGCTTCGGCAGTTAAAAAAAATAATGAAGTCATTTTGCTTACCTCGGCAGGAGGATCCGGCAAAAGCACTATGGCAGGGCTTTTGCAGCTTCATGGCTTTGATTTCTTTTCCGACGACTTTGTTGGTGTTGAAGCAGGCAACAAAATGGCATACCCCTTCCCGGCAGCTATCTGCGCCAAAAATGAAACCATTAAGCTGCTTGGCGAAAAGGGGCTTGGTATGTACCCCGCAAATGCAAAAAAAACAGCTTATATAAAACCTGCCAAACCTCTGCAAACCAATCCCGGTGAAGTAAAAAAAGTTGTATTTATCAAATATGACCCCGATATGGACCTGAATATACGTGAACTATCCATACTCGACTCACTAAAAACTTTTCACCCGGAAGCATGGATAGGCAACGATATGAAACGTGCAGAAATATTCCTCAACTGGTTTGAAAAACTTAAATTTTACAAACTGGAATACGGCAATAATGAAAAAGCAATAAGCTCGCTTAATAAGCTCATAGAACAGGTATGACCAACAAACAAATATATTACCTTATAACCCGCATATTATCACTCGATTTTCAGCCCGGCAAAGCTGAAAAAATAAAAAATATGCTGCCCGGCAAAAAAGAGGATTGGCAAAAATGGGTGCAGACAGGCAGTAACCACCTTATACTGCAGTCATTGTACCTGGTAATGAAAAAGAACCACTTACTCCCCCGGCTGCCTCAAGATCTGAACGAATACCTGCAGTACATCCACCAACTCAATGTTGAACGTAACAAAAAAATAATTTTCCAGTCAAAACAAGTAAAAGACCTGCTAAGCAGCGAAAACATAAATTGTGTTTTTATTAAAGGTACAGGTAATATTTTTGACGGGCTATACCACGATGAAGGTGAACGCATGCTCTATGATATTGATATATTGGTGGAAGATAAAAACATGGTTAAAGCAGCTGAAATGCTTATAAGATGCGGCTACAAAACACAAAAGGAATTCAACCCCGCCGCCTACGCTTCCACAATGCATTATCCAATACTGGTTAAAGAAGATTGTGTGGCAGGTGTAGAGATACACCGCCTGCCGGTACAGCATCAGTACCTGAAATCCTTCAAAACAGAAGATGTTTTTGAAACAAAAAAGCCTTCCTCAAAAATTGAGGGCTTCTGGGTGATGGACGACCGCAAAAAGATCATCCACAATTTTATCCACTCGCAGCTGATGCACAACAGCCACTATCATGGCGAGGTGGGGCTGCGGGGATTGTACGACATGCTCCTGCTAAGCAAAAGAGAAGATTTGCAGGAAGTGTTCAACAGCTTTAATTATTACGGGAAAAAAAGCAGGGCATACCTGCACCTTATGTATAAGGTATTTGACCTGCCAATGCCTTCAAATATGCAAAAACAACCAAAAACATCATGCCTTTCATTAAAACATGAACTAGTCCTGAATATGGGACGAAAACAAAAAGCAGTATGGCACTTTTTTGTTAATGCATTCAAAAAATATATCGCCTTTCCGGTCAGAACAATATGGGATAAAAACACCAGGAATTATGTCTTTGCCCGTTTACTAAAAAAAGGATGGTTTAAAGAACACATAAACGCCTACAAAAGAAAATACACGGGAAAATAAAAACAGCCCAAACAAAATGCCTGTTTGGGCAGGCCAACGCGCCCGGTTTTTATAGTTTTGGAAGTGAATTTATAATAAATTGGTTTTAAAAATCTTAATAAGTTTGATTTTTTATACCAAAGTTGATTAAAATCGTCTTTCGGCCTATGGTGAAGACACCTACAAAACAAGCGAAAAGGGCGTTAAAAAATATTTGAAGTCGCTCAAAAAAATTATGGAAAAGTATAAAAAATATAATACAGATTAAAACACCTACAAAAACAGATCAAAGCCAAAAGCGACATTGCAAATATTTTAGCCCTTGATGCGTAGTTTTGTGGTGGCGGAACCACAGCCTTGATTTTTTGTAACTTTTTTTTCAAGAAAAAAGTTTAAAAGTTTTTTTATCACAAGCTTATGTGATTTCAGGCTGGTAAACCTTATTCATACCTTATTTTATTATATATAGTTAACCTTAATACCAAAAAGAATTATAAAATTCCAACCTTATTACCTTATTTTTTTGAATGGCATA
>PUKZ01000136.1 GCA_003550725.1 Bacteroidales bacterium
AAGTAAGGTCTCTCATATTGGTTGCTCCAGCTATAGTAAATGACTCAACGAAATCACCATCCATTTCATACCTTTGGAAGGTAACATCATTCCAGTGTGCAGTATAAATGTATTCACCGTCGGTAATAACTGAATATTCGCCATCAGCAAGATCAGGCGGGAATTCAAACAGCAAATCAAACATGTCTCTGGCCGGGCTGGGTTCAAGAGATATTGGTGACCTGTCGGGGTCACTGTCCATCTTGCTGCTGTCAACCGGGCCTTGCGATTGGTTAGCCGCCTGGTTATTATTTGCCGGCTTATTAAATTCCGGGCTTTCTTTTCTTTGCGGAATTACGGTTATTTGTGCATCTTCAACAGGATCATCATCCTGGTCGGTAACGATAAATGTTACTGTGTGGAAATCAGCTGCTTCAAAGTTTGCAGTAAGCTCAACATCATCAGCAGGCATTGTAACGATTGTTTCTGCTGACTGAGGATCATCTACATGTTCAGTATCACCTGTCCATTCTTCAAACTCCCAGCCTGTTTCCGGTTCAGCTGATATTTCTACTTCATCACCTTCCATATAGTTTTCGCCTTCTCCTTCAACTGATCCGCCACCTTCGGGCTCTGCGTGTAGTGTGAGGCTGTATAACTCTTCATCTGACTCTTCAAGCACGATGTCGTCAAAGTTCCAGTAATCCACATCCTCGGTATCGCCATCAAATACCCATGCGAGCCGTATATTATCAGCTTCGAGGCCATGATCAGGTGTCAGGGTGAATTCAAGCAGTTCGGCGGGCATATCACTGTCAGGCTCTACTTCCCAAACCACATGCTCTTCACCGTCGGCCAGTACAACAACACTAAGAGTATAACCACCAAAATAGTCTGCAACAAAATTTCTGAATGAAAGGTCCAGTATGTTATGTTCCTCAGTATTTATTGCAGGTGTTGTCAGGTAAAATCTGTCTTCATGTATCGGAACAAAGAAAAATTCCATTTCCGGGGCTTCACCACCGGCGTTGTCACTGTCGGCTACACCAAAATTTTCGACATCTCTTGTCCAGTTTTGAGGTATATCATCTTCTTCTACACCGGCAAAATCTTCTTCAAACGGGAGATCATATATTGCTTCCAGTGCGATGTCGTCAAAGTGCCAGCTATTAATATCCCAGGTGTCACCATCAAATACCCATGCAAGCTGGAAGTCACTGGCGCCTACTCCATGATCATCTTCTGTAAGCATAAATTCGAATTTTTCAGCCGGCATGTCACCTGTCGGGCTTTCTTCCCATATTATGTGCTCTTCACCATCGGCGATCGAAACGACCCTGAGAGTATAACCTCCACCGCTAAAGTCGTTGAGGTAATTTCTGAATGAAAATTTTAAAGCTTCATTCCCTTCAGTATTAATATTCGGTGTAGTCAGATAAAACTCACCTTCTTGACTAGGGCTAAAATCGAGTTGCATTTCCGGGGCTTCGCCGCCGGCGTTGTTATTGTCAACCACACCATAGTTATCAATATCTCTTGTCCATCCGCCCGGGATTTCTCCTTCTTCTATACCGGCGAAATCTTCATAATATGGCAATTCAATTGACGGGCCCAACAAGGCTTCATTTGATTCACCTGTTCCTCCTTCTCCTGCATCATTGTATGCTGTGACGGTGTAGTGATAATTTCCTATTTGCGGTATTTCGTCGTCAGTGTATGTTGTAGCTGTAATTCCGGTTGCTACCTCTTCTTCACATGGAAACCTGACAACAGTATAAGTAACATTATCACCTGTGAAGTATCCTCCGTAGTATCCTTCAGTCGGTTCTTCCCATGTAATTTCGCCATCTTCGCCAATTGCTTCCAGTGTTAGGTCTTCAGGAGCTGCCGGTACATCTTCACCGATATATACATCTACAGTAGCTGATATACTTTGTCCGGCATCGTTTTCAGCAATTACATCGTAAGTATATAATCCTTCGTTGTCAATATCGTCGTCATGATATGTTTCGTCTCCTCCTATTGATGGGTCATCGATGGGATGTATAAGGTCATCATCACGATATATATGAATATGGTCAAGTTCGGTTAGTGGCTCTCCTGCATGAGTTTCGTCGGGGTTAGTCCAGCTGAGGTCGGCATATAAAGCTCCTTCATCACCGGGGGTTCCGGTAAGGTCTGATGGTGGTGCGGGAGCATCGGGCTCGGCAAGCATATTGAGGGCTGCATAAACATCAAGTCTTCCGCTACCCAACTTTCCATCATAGTAAGGGTCATTATAGTCATATATATCATCATTGGCACTTTCTTTCAATATATCTCCAAGTTCTTCCCTCGATAACATGCCATAGGCATGAGAAACAACCAGTGCTGCTGCTCCTGATACATGAGGTGCCGACATAGAAGTACCCGATTTTTCTGAATATGTATTAGGTACTTCAGTTGATAATACATCAGTTCCCGGGGCAATTATATCAGTCCATTCACCATAATTTGAGAATGATGATTTTTGCCCGTGGCGGTCATGTGCATTAACAGCAAACGTTCCTTCGTAGTATGCGGGATACCTGTCAAAGTTAGCGTCACCATTACCTGTTGAAAAAACGGTGAATCCGCCGTCTAATGCTTCGCCACCTCCATGTTCGTTAAAATAGTCAATAGCATCCTTTGTGCTTTGGGGAAAATGGCCCGGGGTATTATAACCCCAGCTGTTTTGATTTATTGCAGCGCCATTGTCGGCTGCGTAAATACATCCAGGCTGAAAACCATAACTGGCTCTGTGTATTGCCATAAGCCTGACCCCGTCATTGTCTCCACTTCCGCCTGCCAAACCGGCAACTCCAATATCGTTGTTAGTCACAGCAGCTACTGTACCGCCAACATGAGTACCATGGCTGCCCGCTGCTGTTCCTGTTCCTTCAGGCCCTATATCTTCCCACATATTGCCTTCAAGATCCTCATGGTCATATTCCATACCGGTATCCATTATTGCAACAATTACATCCTCGTTGCCTGTTTCAATCTCCCATCCCAGCTCAGCATTACAGTCCATTCCTTCTAATCCGCCTTGTTGGCCTGTATTGTTAAAATGCCAGTGCTCATCATACATAGGATCATTTGGAGTCCATCCTGAGCCTTCTCCATGCTCTTCCATCTTAACCGAACGGCTTTCAACCGGCTTTATAGTTTCTTTTACTAAAAAGGGTTCAGCCATTTCTACCTCTTCAAGTTTTTCAAATTCCAAAATGGCTTCAATAATATCAACCCTGCTATCAAGTTTTAAATTGTACCAGAGATGAAACCCCCATTCGCGGTGCCTCTCCTTGTATTGAAGTGATGCTTCGGATACCTCGTATACGGGTTCTAGCATTGATTTGTACTCGTATATTTTATAAGCTTTATTCAGCTCATCCAGACCGATAACACCTGTTTTTACGTGATTGTTATCGATAACTTTAAAATCAATACTTTCGAGGGTTTTTTCAAAATCCCGGCTAAATTTAATCCTTAATTTACCCTCATGGTATGCATCTTCCGGAAGATGCCTTAAATCGATCATCGGACTGTTACCGGGCTCAACCCTGCGATTTTCTGTTTTGTTTGGGGAACTATCCCCGGTTTCCTTATTATCAATGTTTTTTGCATTTATCCCGGCAGTTAAACCTATAAATGCAGTGCAAATGATAAAAATGTAAATAAAATTTGTAAGCTTACTCATAATAGTTTTGAAAAATTTAGTTTTTAAAAAATTTTTTATTATAGTATTAGGTATTAAAAGTTATAGAAACCCTGTCAGGGTTCAAATGTAGTTATTAAATCAGCCAATTAAAGAATTAAGTAATGACCAATTGATCAACCCATATTATTAATACAATACAGATAATAATTATATATCAAAAAATAAAATTAGGAAATATTATTTTAAACAGATGTTTATATTTTTATTAATAGATAGAAGTTGTAGCATAAAGGATAGAATAAAATTGCTTTATAGTTTTAATATTTCTTCGAAAGGGAAAATGATAAATTATGTTAAATTAATATTCTTTGTTTTTTATAGTAAAAAAGGGAAAGTTTTCAAGACTTTCCCTTTTTTTAGGCAGTAAACACATGAGATTTGCGATATCTCATATGTTTTGGTTTTAGCGTGTTACCTGAACTTGTTTAGTTACCACTCCTTCTGTAGTTTGGACTTTTATAAAGTAAACTCCCGGTTTCAGGTTATTTACATTGATTTCAATTTCCTTGTCACCTACAGTACGATTTATTACTTCTTGTCCGCTAACGTCTATCATTATGATCTCGTTGATCATTTGGTTAGACTTAATATTAAACTTATCGCGAGCCGGGTTTGGATATACTGACAACTCTGTTAAACCGGGATCATATGTTGCAGTATGATCTTCGAAGTTGGCAGTTAGTTCAACATCGCCTGCGGGCATGGTAACTTTTGTTTCAGCAGCATTGGGGTCATCAACATAATCGGTATCACCTGACCAGTTGAGGAATTCCCAGTTTTCTTCCGGAGTGGCTGAGATATCTACTTCTTCGCCAAAGTAGAATTCACCTTCACCTTCCACGCTTCCGCCTTCTTCGGGGTCGGCGTTTAGTGTGAGGATGTAGGTTGCCTGTTCAAAGTTTGCTGTAAGCTCCACATCATCAGCCGGCATATTAACTTTTGTTTCAGCTGCTTCCGGGTCATCGACATAGTCGGTATCACCTGTCCATTCGATGAACA
>PUKZ01000192.1 GCA_003550725.1 Bacteroidales bacterium
ATCAAAGCTAAAAGCGACATTGCAAATATTTTAGCCCTTGATGCGTAGTTTTGTGGTGGCGGAACCACAGCCTTGAATTTTTGTAACTTTTTTTTCAAGAAAAAAGTTTAAAAAGTTTTTTAAAAAACGAGATCGGAAATTATTGCGCAGAAATCAGCTCTTCCGTCTTCCTTATAATTTTTTACTTTTTCTCCCGCCAATGCGGGATAAACAAAATCCCGTATAGACGGGACAAGCATTCAAGGCCAAAAAAGCCTTCCCTTTTTTATTAATAAAATTATAGTTAAAAAAAATTATTTCTTTTCCCTAGCTCTTTGCTAAACCAACCTTGAAAAAATAATTTTCCGGTTTGATCCTAAAATTTTAAAATGTCTAGGGAAAATCCTAAAATTTTTAACAAAATTTATTATTTGCCTGTTAATAGAAATAAAAAAGAAACAGGTCAATTATTAATTTGCATACATATTAGATACTTCATCAATATCAAAAAAAACTAAACATTTGTTTAAAAAATTATTTTTTACCTTTAATTCCTCAATAAATTCAGTTGTATTAAACCGATCAATTAAAATAAACTAAATGTTAATTGTACGGAGCACAAATAATTTATTGTTTAACTAAATTTTTAAAAAGCAAAACACAAATTTTTTTGGGGGGATTATTTATATTCTCAGCCCAATAAATTCTAAAGTGGTTTTTAATTTAAATTAATTCGATTGTTTAACTAAAATTTTATTATTTTATGAAGAAAATTACAGTTTTATTTTTAACACTATTTTCTGTTATGCTAGTCTTTGGTCAGGATCTGACAAGAGACCAGCGAGAACAGGAGCGCATGGATAGAGAGCGCCAGGAGCAGGACCGTATTACTGAACGTGATCCAAGTCCATCACCTGCTACTCTGAGTCCGACAAGGGATATGTTCGATTTACTTTTCGAGTTCCCACCAGAGCTTGCTGATGGTGAATATGCTGTTGTTACCGACGGTGAATATATTTATACTGCACACTGGAATGATGATACCTTCCAGAGGTACGAAATGGATGGCGATTTTGTTGAGTCTTTTACCATTTCAGGTGCAGGAAGTATGAGAGACCTTACTTACGATGGCACCTATTTTTATGGCTCGGATAACAGCAGTACCGTTTACGAGCTCTGCCTTGCAAATGAAGAATTGATAGATCAATTTACTACCACAGCGGTTTCCACTATCCGGGGTATAGTTTATGACCCTGATGAAGATGGATTCTGGACAACCGACGGCTTTAATCCGCCGCTAACATTAATTGACCGCGACGGTGAGCAGATGGATCAGATTGACCCCGACATTGGAAGCCTCACAGGCCTGGGCTGGGATGACTATAGTGATGGCGATGGCCCATACTTATGGGTATATGCACATCCGGGTGATGATGATGCTATACTTAAACAAATTGAAATCTCAACCGGTGACCTGATTCAGTCTTTTGATGTATCTACAGTAGTAACCATAGACGATTCCCCGTCGGGAGGTTTGCAAATAACCGACCTGGCAGAGCCCGGCAAATGGGCATTTTTGGGCAATTCTCAAAATGACATGATCTGGTGCCTTGAACTGACTGATGCCGCACCAGAAGATTCGCCTGCTATGCCAACAGATTTTACTGTTACAGCGGGAACTGCCGGTGCACTGAATGCCGACCTTAGCTGGACGAACCCCGACGAAACAGTTGTCGGAGATCCCCTTACTGATCTTGACCATATCCATATATACCGGAATGATGAGCTTATTCACACAATAGATGACCCGACAATTGGCGAAGACGAAACATACCATGATGATGATATTACCGAAGCAGGATTATATAATTATGTGGTAGTTGGTGAAAATGATGAAGGTGAAGGCATACCTGCCAGCAAAAATGTATGGATTGGTGAAGATGTGCCCGTAGCTCCTGAAGACGTAACACTGGAAGCAATTGACGAAGACGGCGAAATCACATGGGAAGAACCGGGTGAAGGTTATCACGGAGGGTATTTCACTGGTGATAATATTACCTATACTGTTGTGAGATTCCCTGATGAAGTAGAAGTAGCTACCGACATCACAGCCACCTCATATCTGGATACCGATATTCCGGAAATGGGCACCTATTATTACGCAGTAACAGCAAGTAATGATGTTGGAGAAGGAGGAACCGCAGAATCAAATACAGCAACACTGGGTGATATACCTACACCACCATATTATGAAGATTTCGCCGGTGTAGAAGAAGGAGAAATTCCGGCAGGATGGTCAAGAGATATTGATAATTATGGTGTGGTTGACAATAACAACGCCGGCGGCGAAGCCCCGGAAATGCAACTCGATTTTAGCCCTAGTCAAGAAGGTGAGTTCTATCTGACTACACATGATATTGACACTGAAGGTTATGAAGCTTTAAGTTTTTCATTCAGAAATTATCTCAACGACTTTAGCGGTGGTGGTTATACTCTCAGGGTCGTTGCAATCGCGGATGGTGAAGAGCACATAATATGGGAAGAAAGCCCGACAGGTGACATGCCGGCTGAAAAATTTCAATTTATGCTTACAGAAGATGATCATGGAGTAGGCGCCAGTGACTTCCAGCTTGCATGGGTATTTGATGGTGACACCTGGGATATTAATAACTGGAACTTTGACGACATTGCACTGGAAGCAATATATGAACTCCCGCTTGAAGAAGATTTTGCCGGCGTAGAAGAAGATGAAATTCCTGAAGACTGGACAAGAGATGTCGAAAACTTTGGTGTAGCCGACAATAACAACGCCGGTGGTGAAGCCCCGGAAATGGAATTTTTATACTACCCGGGAGATGAAGGCAGATTTTACCTGACAACACCTGCAATAAATACTGAGGAACATAACATACTGGACCTTTCATTCAGAAATTATGTTGCAGACTGGGATGGTGGTTATACTCTTAGTGTTGTTGTACTGGCCGACGGTGAAGAGTATGTGGTTTGGGAAGTAGAGCCTGACGGTGATATGCCTGCCGAACTGCTAGAATTCACCCTGACACCTGATCATGGCCTCGAAGCTGATAATATACAACTAGCATGGGTATTTGATGGTGATAGCTGGGATATAGATTGGTGGAACTTTGACGACATCGTACTTGAAGAGTCAGATGAAGAGTTATACAGCCTCACACTCCATGCAGAGCCCGAAGAAGGCGGATCAGTTGAAGGAGAAGGCGAAAACTATGCAGAAGGTGATGAAGTAGAAATATCAGCTGAACCGGAAACAGGCTGGGAGTTTGAAGAATGGACAGGTGATACTGAACATGTTGATGATCCTCAGTCAGCAGAAACAATAGTTACAATGCCTGCTGATGATGTTGAGCTTACTGCAAACTTTGAAGCAGCTGATTTCCACACAGTAACATTTATCGTTGCCGACCAGGAAGATGACCCTGTTGAAGATGCACAAATAACCGTAATTCCGCATAGAAAAGAAAGCCCGGAATTTAATAAGCCGGCAGACAATAACCAGGCAGATAACCAATCGCAAGGCCCGGTTGACAGCAGCAAGATGGACAGTGATCCTGACAGATCACCAATATCTCTCGACCCCTCACCGGCAAGAGAAATGTTTGACCTGCTGTTTGAATTCCCGCCTGCTATTGCCGAAGGTGAGTATGCTGTTGTTACTGACGGAGAATATATTTACACAGCAGAATGGAATGACGTGATGTTTAACAGGTACGAAATGGATGGCGAACACGTTGAAGCTTTCACCATTTCAGGTGCAGGAAATATGAGAGACCTTACTTACGACGGTACATATTTTTATGGCTCGGATAACAGTAACACCGTTTACGAGATCTGCCTTGCAAATGAAGAATTGATAGATCAATTTACTACTACAGCTGTTTCCAGTATCCGGGGTATAGCTTATGACCCGCAGGAAGACGGATTCTGGACAACCGACGGCTTTAATCCGCCGCTAACATTAATTGACCGCGACGGTGAGCAGATGGATCAGCTGAACCCCAACATTGGAAGCCTCACTGGCCTTGGCTGGGATGACTATAGTGATACCGACGGCCCATACTTATGGGTATATGCACACCCGTCACCCGATGATAACATCCTGAAACAGGTTGAAATAGCAACCGGTGATGTGCTTCAAACATTTGATGTATCTACGGTAGCCAGCACATCTGCAGGATCCCCGTCAGGCGGAATGATGATAACCGACCTGGCTTATCCGGGCAAATGGGCATTTTTGGGAACTTCTCAAAATGACATGATCTGGTGCCTTGAACTGACTGATGCCGGCGAAATCCTTTATACAGATGCTGACGGTGAAGCATCATTTGAAGCACTGCCCGGCGACTATGACTTCAATGTCGAAAAAGATGGCTATGAAACATTTGAAGATAGCTTTACAGTAGTAGATGAAGAAAAAGAAATTGAAGTACCACTAGAGGCAATCTTTTATGACCTTATTCTTGATGCTGACCCCGAAGAAGGCGGATCAGTTGAAGGTGAAGGCGAATATGTACTGGGCGAAGAAGTCGACATTTCAGCCGAAGCCGAAGAAGGATGGGAATTCGTCGAGTGGACAGGTGATACCGACTATGTTGACGACCCCGAAGCAGCTGAAGCAACAGTTACTATGCCCGACTACGACGTAGAACTGACCGCAAACTTTGA
>PUKZ01000094.1 GCA_003550725.1 Bacteroidales bacterium
AACTTAGAGAACTGAGAGACGAAGAGACTAAGGGACGAAGAGACTGAGGGACTGAGAGACTGGGTGACTTGTCCTGAAATAAGTGAGTTTTTTTTCAATTAATTAAAATAAATTATTGCTTACTATGAAAATACGATCTCATAAGGATTTGGATGTTTACAGAATTGCTTTTGAAACTTCTATGGAAATTTTTGAATTGACGAAAAGTTTTCCAAAAGATGAAAAATATTTTTATCCTGTGAAATGAGTAATTCAAAAAGACTTGTTTAATTGAATGCATAATTGTTTTAAATTGTCTTAAATAATATAAATATTTCACAGGACAAGCAGATCAAATTCGTCGTTCGTCCAGATCTGTTTGTGCAAATTTAGCTGAAGCTTTTCGTAAACGAAAATATCCGAATTCTTTTGTTTATAAATTAAATGACTGCGAAGGCGAAGCTGCAGAAACTCAAGTATGGCTCGACTATTCTTTAAATTGTAAATACATTAATAGCGAAATTCATAAGAAACTATTTGAAAAATATGATAAAATTATTGGAAAACTTGTAAATATGTCCCTAAACCCTGAAAAATGGAAATATTAAAAACTCCCTCAGTCCCTAAGTCCCTTAGTCTCTTAGTTCCCTTAGTTCCCTCAGTTCCCTTAGTTCCCTTAGTTCTCTACACTCCCTCACTTCCCAGGCACCTTCCATCGTCCAAAAACCATCAATAGCCAAAAACAATTCTTCTATATCCTTCACGCAAAGGGAATGCGGATGCCACGGATTGCTTCGTAAACGCGGATAGATACGGATAAATACGTTTAAAAAAGTCGGCTAAACCAATTATTGCATTGTTGTTGGCACAAAGTAAAATTTTATAAAAATTGCTGGTTTATTTAGATATAGTTGTTTATTTTCATTACCTTTGTTTTAAAGCATAAACATTTTGAATTTAATGACCAATATAAAAGAACATATCGCCTCCAATCAAAACTGGACTAACCCGGGAATAACTTTAAGCAAGGAAGATTTCCTTTCCGGTATTAAAGACGCTGAAAGTAGCCCTTGCCAATCAGTTCAGCAGTCAATGGATAACTTCGAAAAATGGTTAAAAAGCAGAGAAAAGAAGTAAAAATATCTGTTCAATTTGATCAGGATATAATTTCTGTTTACACTTATGGTGAGGAAATTTTTGGAGAAATTGCCGCAAAAAGTTTTGTTGCAGATATTTATAGCAGGATTTGGAGTTTAGATCAGATGTATTTATTACATCCGGAATGCAGACACTTGCCAACAAAGGACAAAAGATACCGAAACATCATTCTGGGTTCATACCTTATAATTTATAAAATTGAAAGCGACAACATTCTGGTATTAAGAATATTACATTCACGCACGAGTATTAAAAAAATAAAATCTACAAGAAAAATAAAATAAAGTATAGCGAAATTCATAAGCAACTATTTGAAAAATATGATAAAATTATTGGAAAACTTGTAAATATGTCCCTAAACCCTGAAAAATGGAAATATTAAATATTCCCTCAGTCTCTAAGTCTCTCAGTCCCTCCCTCTCTCAGTCCCTCCGTCCCTATGTCTCACCGTCTCTAAGTCTCTCCGTCCTAAGTGAACTGAGAGAAATAACTGAGCGACTTGAGCGAAATAAGCGAGATATGAGTCTTTAGCGAAATGTTTAATAAAATAATTTTAATTGATTTTTCTAATATATGATATAAGCGTATATTTTTGCTTAATTATATACGCTATTATCGTATAATTTTTTATATTTGTATAAAAAACAAATGGAACAAATTCTCTATAGATACAATCCCTGGTGGGAAGAGGACTTTAACACTGACGAATTAATAGAACGAGAACATCTCCTGCAAAAGCTTGAAAAAAGATTTCATTCAAAGCATATATTATTTGTTACAGGGTTAAGAAGAATTGGTAAAACTTCATTATTGAAATTATTCATTAATAAACTAATCCATGAGAAAAACATTAATCCAGAACATATATTTTTTGTAAGCCTGGATGATTATTTGCTTCAAAAATATGCCATACCGGAAATTATAGATCGATACAGAGGTATTCAGAAACTAAAATATTCAGAGAAAATTTATTTATTCCTGGATGAAGTAACCTATAAAGATGATTTTGAAATTCAACTTAAAAATCTCATGGATAATCAAAACGTGAAGATTGTGGCAACCTCCTCAAGCGCATCACACATTCGCGTTAAAAAGCCTTACCTTACCGGCAGACAATACACCTTAGAATTACTACCTCTGACATTTGACGAATATTTGAAATTTAAAAACATTACTATACAGAAAAAAGATAAACACCTGGAAGATAAATACTTTAATGATTTTTTAAAAACAGGGGGCGTTCCCGAATATGTTTTAACAGGAGAGATGGAATACCTTAAAGAATTGGTGGACGATATTTTATATAAAGACATTATTGCATATTATCATTTAAAAGATGAGCAACTCATAAAAGATTTTTTTCTGCTGCTGATGGAAAGAGCAGGAAAACAAATCAGCATTAACAAAATAGCTTCAATTCTCTCCATTTCCCCTGATACTGCAAGACGTTATCTTAATATTTTTTCAAATTGCTATATCGTCCATTTAATGGACAGGTATGGCAAAACCAATGAACGCATTCTTTCGCCCAAAAAAATCTATGCGGCGGATTTAGGGATTCGGAATATTTTCACAGGATATCGTGACTTTGGAAGCCTTTTTGAAAATTATGCGTTTTTACGTTTTAAACATCTTCACCCTAAGTATATCTATCAGGAAAAGACAGAAATAGATTTTATTCTTGATGAAAATTTGCTAATTGAAACCAAGTATCATGATGAAGAAATACCCAAAAATCAAAAAAATCTGTTAGAGTCATTCAAAAATAAACCTTTTATGATAGCAAGAAATGAAAAAGATATTAAGCTGGCATTGTCAAAAGTGAGGAAAGTTAAAAGTGAAGGAAGTTAAAAGTTAAAAGTTAAAAGTGAAAAGTGAAGAAAGTTAAAAGCTGGAGCGTAGCGGGAGTCCCGAGTTCCCGGAGATGGAAACCTCCGAAGAATGAGGAGTTTCCATCCTCCCGTTCTCTTAAAAGTTAAAAACTAAAAGTTAAAAGTGAAAAGTTATGGGAAAATCAGTTTTGAGGGATAAGAGTTATGCTTTTTCAATACGTGTTGTGCAATTGATGCAGCATCTGCAAGATGAAAAAAAAGAGTATGTGTTGAGTAAGCAAATTTTGAGAAGTGGCACATCCATTGGTGCGCTGATATGTGAAGCAGAGTTCGGTCAGAGCAATTCTGATTTTATTCATAAAATGAGTATAGCTCTTAAAGAAGCAAATGAAACTGACTACTGGCTTAATATATTGCATGATACGCACTATATTGACAAAAAAATGTTTGTAAGCATGCAGTCAGATTGTAAAGAACTAATAGCTATGCTTGTAGCATCAATCAAAACCCTTAAGAGAGTTAAAAGTGAAGGAAGTTAAAAGTTAAAAGTGAAAAGTTAAAAGTGAAGAAACGTAATGATTCCTATTCTTAATTTTTCACTTTTAGTTTTTAGTTTTTAACTTTTAACTTTTAGTTTTATTGAGTATTTTTGTTATAGACTTTACAGCTATGATTATAAAAAAAGAAATATCAAAACAATATGACCAGTTTGCCGGCTTATGCAAAAAGCATAATGTAAAACATTTATATGCATTTGGTTCATCTCTAAATGACAGTTTCGATAAGAATAATAGTGATATAGATTTGGTAGTGGAAATTGATGAAACTGATCCTGTAGAAAGAGGAGAAAAGTTGATTTCATTATGGGATAGTTTAGAAAGTTTTTTTAACAGAAGAGTTGATTTATTAACTGATACTTCTATTCGTAATAGTTATTTGAAAAACAATATTGACACTACCAAAGTTTTAATTTATGACGGAAAGAACTCTAAAGTACTTGTCTGATATAATAAATTGCAATTGATTTAATTGAAGATTTTACAAGGTCAATTAAAAGTTTCAACGACTATGTAAATGACTTAAAGACACAGAGTGCAGTTGAGCGGCAATTAGGCATTATTGGCGAAGCGGTGAATAAATATGAATCTCTCCATCCGCATTCAACATTAAAACATGGTGGTAAAATCGTCGGATTTCGTAACAGATTGATTCATGCATATGACTCTATTGATAATTCTATCGTTTGGACAATACTTGTAAATTACATTAAACCACTGAAAGAAGAGGTTACAGAATTAATGAAATAACAACCCGGAGGTTTCCATCTCCTGCGGAGGATGGAAACTCCTGGCCCCCGGAGATGGAAACCATCGAAGCATGAGGAGTTTCCATCCTCCCGTTACAAATACCCCGGTAACCTCTGCCAGAAGTTTTTACCCTCCCCTCTAACCAATTGCATTTTCACTTTTAACTTTTCACCCTTCGACTTCGCTCAGGGCATGCTTTTAGTTTTTCACTTTTAGTTTTTCACTTTTAGTTTTATTAAGTATCTTTGTTATGCATTCAAAAATAACATGATCATGGCTGATATAAAATCAAAAATAATCAAACAAATTGAAGATCTTGATGATGACACCCTTGCTAAACTGCAAGGTGTAATTCAAAACCTCCTTAATGAGAAAAAAGATCTGTCAGACTGGGAAACATTAACATATACCCAAAAAGAAGGCATAAAACAAGCAATTGATCAGGTGCATGATGGCCAGGGGATTGACAATAGCCAGGTTATAAGCAAATACAGAAAAAAATATGGCAAATAAGAATGTAATTTGGTCACCCCTTGCTGAAGAAGATTTTAACCACATTCTTGCCTATCTTTATGAACAATGGGGTAATGAAGTAGCTTTAAGATTTATTGATACAATTGAGCAGGTTATATTCCAAATTATAAAATATCCCGATCTGTTTCCGCTAATTAATAAAGACATAGGAGTGCATAAATGTGTCATTACAAAACAAAACACATTGTTTTATAAGCTTGATGATAAAAACATTTACCTGCTTCGTATTTTTGACACACGCCAAAATCCTGATACTTTGCAATTTTAATTAAAATCCGCGACCCCTTCCGTGTTGCCGATCCAGGCGGCATCTGTCCAATCCGCGTTCTATTATCAAAGCATCTTGAAAAAGTGAAGGAAGTTAAAAGTGAAAGAAGTTAAAAACTAAAAGTTAAAAGTGAAGGAAGTTAAAAGTTAAAAGTGAAAAGTTAAAAGTGAAGAAACGCAATGATTCCTATTCTTAACTTTTCACCCTTCGACTTCGCTCAGGGCATGCTTTTAGTTTTTAGTTTTTCACTTTTCAAATAGGTTTTCTCACAAAATTTGATTAGAACGTTATCTATTCCCACCGGCTTCGGCCGGTGGTTAAAATAACCCACAGGCCTTTGGAGCTTTAGCTCCATCATATTATGCGGCTAAAGCCGAAAAAACAGATAAACATTAGAGTTAAAAATAACATTATTAGAACTACTATATTTTACTGCCCGGCTTTAGCCTGGATAAAATGGGGCTAAAGCCCTGTCTGTGGGATCAATTCCTGTTCCTGCGGCTAAAGCCGCAGGCAATAGATAGTTGCTAAACATCAACAATTGTAGAAATCTGCAGGCAATAGATTGGTACTAATAACAAACTACTTTAAACCCGGAGGTTTCCATCTCCTGCGGAGGATGGAAACTCCTAGACCCCCGGAGATGGAAACTCCTAACCCCCGGAGATGGAAACCTCCGAAGAATGAGGAGTTTCCATCCTCCCGTTACATTAACTTTTAGTTTTTCACTTTTAACTTTTCACTTTTAACTTTTCACCCTTCGACTTCGCTCAGGGCATGCTTTTAGTTTTTAACTTTTAACTTTTAACTTTTCACTTAAAAAAAACACTATATTTGTACTAATTTATTACTCGCATAACAACTTAGTACAATATGTATATAAACCGCGATATATCAGACACATTAAAAGATGCTACAAAACAATTCCCTGTGGTTTTTTTAACCGGGCCGAGGCAATCCGGTAAAACCACCCTTTTGAAAAAATTGTTTTCGTCATACCGTTATACCAACCTCGAAGATCCTGAAATAAGACAATGGGCAATTGAACAGCCGCGTGATTTTCTCGAACACAACCAATGGCCCCTGATTATAGATGAAGCACAGTATGCACCTTCTTTGTTTTCATATATACAGGCAATTACCGATCAACACCAAAAGACGGGTATGTATTTGTTGTCAGGCTCACAAAATTTTTTTCTTATGGAAAAGATCACACAATCTTTAGCCGGCCGGAGCGCTGTTCTTTCATTGTTGCCTCTGTCTTATAAAGAACTTTCCGGCGTTAATATTGATGATAATACTAACAATTTCATTTTAAAAGGCTTTTTCCCGCGCATTTATCAATCTATAACAGATGCTACACTTTTTTATAAAAGTTATGTTAATACGTATGTTGAACGCGATGTTCGCCAACTTGCCAATATCGGTAACATCAATGATTTTACAAGGTTTGTGCAGCTATGTGCAGGCAGATGCGGACAATTGTTAAACATATCATCCCTGGCAACAGAAGCCGGGATAGCTTATAATACATGTAAAAATTGGTTATCGTATCTTTCAACAGGCTATATTATTCAGTTATTGCAACCTTTTTATAAAAACTTTAATAAAAAAATAGTTAAGGCCCCTAAAATTTATTTTACTGACACCGGGTTGCTATGTTATCTTCTGGGAATTAACTCAACAGAAACATTAGTACTTCATCCGCTCAGAGGAGCAATTTTTGAAAATCTTATATACAATGAATTGTTTAAAAATAATGCAAATAACAATTATAGCTCTAAGATTTGGTTTTGGCGCGACAACCACGGTACTGAAATAGACTTCCTTTTAGAATCAGGCACAGACATGTCTGCTCTCGAAGTCAAATCAGCAAAAAATATTCACAGCGAGTACTTAAATAACCTTCGGAAATTTAATAAATATAATCCTGACATTAAAGAGATGTATTTAGTTTATGATGGCGATATTGACAGGAGAAAAGACGAAATAAACGTTATAAACTGGAAAAAAGCTGCTTATTTACCCTGAAGTAAGTTAAAAGTGAAGAAACGCAATGATTCCTATTCTTAACTTTTCACTTTTAGTTTTTAGTTTTTAGTTTTTTTTACCCGGAGGTTTCCATCTCCTACGGAGGATGGAAACTCCTAACCCCCGGAGATGGAAACCTCCGAAGAATGAGAAGTTTCCATCCTCCTGTTCCTGAAACTCCCGGCCTCCCGTTACAAAAAAAAACAAAAAACAGAGCCATTGAGTTGATTTAAAAACTTATCTTTGCAACATGCCCGGCCCTGTTACTCATATTGCATTAACCGAAAAGATCTTTGATCGTTGTTTCTCCGGCAAAGTACGCAAAGATTTTTATATAGGCACTTTGTTTCCCGATATTCGCTACCTGGGGTTTATTGACCGTAGCATGACCCATTACACTGATTTAACAATGGCGGGTATTCAGAGTGAAGATTCTTTTTTGGCGGGCCTGAAGTTTCACTCCCTGGTCGACATTACCTGGCGTAAATACCACCCCGGCAATGGCCTTTATGCAAGCTATTCCATACCCCCAAACGCCGGTTTTGTTGTAAAAATGGCAGAGGATTCATTTTTTTATAACTATGTAGATGACTGGCAGGCTATAATCAAATTCCTCGATGATATACTGCAACATGAAAAAGCTTTCGGAATGCCTGTGTATATTCTGAGAACATGGCATACACTGTTGCAGCAATACTTTAAAAAACAGCCCGGCAGCTCTGTCATAAAATCAATTGCCGGTGGTGCCGGTATATCAAAAGACCTGGTGGAACAAACCGAAAATTTGTTGCCTGCAATGCAAAAAGACCAAAAAGTCAGTAAAACCCTGCAAAATCTGTTTGAAAAGACTGTAAATTTGATGTTGGAATAAAAGCTCTTTACAGCTAAAACCGAAAGCCCGGATATACTTTACGGGCAAATACATACAATAATAAGCTTACAATACGTTTATAAATCTAATCGGTTAAGTAAAGTTGTATATGTTAGATAAACTAAATATTAAAGGCCCGGTCATATTATTATCATATGTTTTTTTGATCCTGTTGCTTCATGTTATTCCGTTTGGCAGCAGTATGACTGCGCTTAACAAGGCCGAAGTGGCAAGCATAAGGATGGATTACCTGTTGCATGCCCTGGTTTTTTTGCCCTGGGCAATAATAGTTTGGTGGGTTTATAGCGTTAACTTCTTTAAGAAGCCCGGCAAAGCCTTATTATGGCTTTTTGCAGGGGTTATTTTGGCTGCCGGGGCTGAATATATACAATACTTTTTGCCTTACCGGGCATTCAATATTAATGACGTTATAGGTAACGTGTCGGGAGTAGTGCTGGGATCGGTTGTGTTTTTGTTCAAAAAATGATAATAGTTATAAAAATTTTTTTATAAGCAGGGGTTTTGACCTGCGAAGATGTTTTATTTGATAACCTTGCAGGGCTATTGGCCGTAAAAATCAGATAACACAACAATTTTAAAAATAATAAAGCCATGCAGGCATGAGAAAACTTTTGTTTTTTATAATATTTACTTTACCGGCAGCTCTTTATTCTCAGACTGCTTACCAGCATATACAGGATGAGCCTCTTTACAATTACCTTGATGAGCTGGCTGCTATCCATATCATAGATATCAATACAGCCATAAAGCCTTACAGTCGGCACCAAATAGCCGGCTGGCTTGAGGAGGCATGGGATAGGAGGGATGAGTTAAGCAATGCTCAAATGTCAAAGCTGGATCATTATCTTGATGAGTTTGCTTTGGAGCTTGGCAATTTAAAAACCGGTAGTGCTACGCTATATCGCCGCGATGATAACCTGTCGGTACATTTGTTGCCGCCCGAGATCACATGGCGAGACAGCCTTTTTCGTTCGGTTATCAGGCCTATATATGGCTTTCGTTATTTTAGTTCTACCAATGAAGATTTTTTTCACTCTTATGGGGGTGCTGAAGCCACTGCTTATATTGGTGAGCGCTGGTCAATATATGCAAGTTTGCGTGATAATTACCAGAATAAGCAGCGTCTTGCCGAGCCTTCATTTTTGACCCGTGAGCAAGGCGGCAATTACAAAGGTGCCGGGCCGGGCAGGGAAGGAGGCGATTACTCCGAAATGCGCGGAGGCATTACATATACATGGGATTGGGGCTCTGCGGGCTTTATCAAAGACCACATGCAATGGGGTGACAACCACCATGGAAGCAATATCTTTTCGGGGCGTACTCCATCGTTTGCCATGATAAAGCTGCATATGAACCCGGTTGAATGGCTCGAATTCGACTATCACCACGGATGGCTCGTATCGGAAGTGATTGACAGTGCAAAATCCCTCTGGGTAGCCGAAAACAGGTATAAAGAATTTTTCTATCCAAAATATGTTGCGGCAAATATGTACACGTTCAAACCTTTCGACAGGTTTCGCATGTCAGTTGGCAACTCTATAATCTATAGCGACCAGAATGTGCAGCCCGCCTACATGATACCCTTCTTCTTCTTTAAGTCGCTTGCACATACCTACAACCGCGGTATACTAAATCAGAACTCAATGATGTTTGCCAACATCAGCTCCAGGCAGATCAAGCACCTGCACCTCTATTTTACCGTATATATAGATGAGTTTGCTACATGGAGAGTGGGTGACCCCGATAAGCATAACTTTACATCATACAAAGGAGGCCTCTCAATTACCGGATGGCCGATAGATAACTTATTTATTAACGGCGAGATGACACGTACAACACCCATGACATACCAGCACCGCGTGCCCGTAACTACATTCGAAACCAACAACTTTAACCTGGGGCACTATTTGAGATCAAATGCAGCCGACTATCACGCCTCACTCAGATACTCCCCCTTCGGAACACTTCAATTAACCGCAACATATACACATGCCCTTAAAGCAAATATATACGAATATAAATACGGTGCCGAAAAACCCCTGGACAGCAACCCCGTCCTCAAAGATAAAACATGGGCCAACAACACACTCTCTTTTAGAGCCGAAATGATGCCAATGCCCAACATGCGGGTATTTGTAGAATATTCTGACAGTAATATAAGAGGTTATGATGTTGATTATAAACCGGCACAGTATTACCTCGACAGGTTTACACCCGAATACCTGCACGGCGAAACCCAAACAATTACGGCAGGCTTTGCATTTGGATTTCATTAAAAAGCCGGCTCTTCAGCTTTTGAACCTGTTATCGCTTTTTGTTGATTTTACTTTGTCTACATTTTTTTCGAGCCAGCCTATTTTGCAGGCTTCATCGGGAATAAACCGGGGCACATAACATTTAATATCTAATAGAGGTGTACCGTCAACTATATCAACATTTTTGATATGAAGGATGTGGTTTTCAATTTTTATAAGCTTCACAACCGATATTCCTATCGGGTTTGGTCTGGACGGCGCGCGTGTGGCAAAAACTCCTCTTTTTTCAGTATTGTCCATATAAGGACTCAATTCCAAAGAGGTTTTTTTGGCTAAATGAAAATGGTATATCAGGGTAATATGCGAAAAACCGTCCAGGTTTTTTAAACTGGCCGTAAATTCATCGAACAACTCAATAGTACCTTCAATATCTTCAGCCCCTGCAGGTTGTATTGGCATGCCTGAAGGTTCTTTGAAAGGCGAATATATTACCCCTATCGGCCTGTAGTGAATGTCTTCCATAGCTTAAAAATTAAAAAAATTTTTTAATTCAAATGGTAGGATTAACAAATCATTATTAATAAGCCGTTTGTTATTGCATATTAACTGCAAGACAGGCTTATTTGACAAGATGATTTTCCAAATATTCTGCTATTGACCTGTCGTTTTTCAGGTGAGGAACTTTGTTTTGACCTCCCAGCTTACCTATCGATTTCATGTATTTTAAAAAGCCTCCCTCTTTTACTTTTCTTACAATAAGCGGTTGTAAGATTTTCCCTTTTACCAGCTCACGGTAATAAGGATTTTGATTCTGCATAAGCTGATCAAGAGTTTCGCGGAATTTCTTCATCGATTTGGGCTTTTTTTTGAATTCAATAAACCATTCATGGCATGGTGGGCCTTCAGGGTTGTGTACCAGGGGGGCTAAAGTGAACTCGACAATTTCTGCCCCTGTTTCATTACAGGCTTCCCTGATCGATGTTTCAACTTCTTCGCCAATGACATGTTCTCCGAATGTGGATGTAAACTGTTTTATCCTACCCGTTACTATGAGCCTGTATGGGTTTTTGGAAACAAACTTTACAGTGTCGCCAAGGTTATAACCCCAGATACCTGCGTTGTTGTTTATGATAATGACATAGTTAACTCCCGTTTTAACTTCTTCAAGTAAGAGTCGCGGAGCATCGGTTTTGTAAAAATCTTCTGCCGGTATGAATTCAAAAAATATGCCCATATCAGGAATGATCATCATGCCTTCGGTGGTTAAGTCATCCTGAAAAGCTATAAAACCTTCCGAGGCAGGGTAGAGCTCAAGATAATCCACATTGCCGCCTATAAGCTCATCTATGCGTTTTTTATAAGAATCAAAACTAACCCCGCCATGAACAAACAGTGAAAAGTCAGGGAAAAGCTCTTTAACGGTAGATTTGCCTGTTTTTTGAAGCAGGCGCTCAAAGTATAACTCTACCCATAACGGTATACCACTTATCAGGGTCATGTTTTCGTTGCGCGTTTCTTCAATTATGGCTTCAAGCTTATCTTCCCAAACTTCAATACAGTTGGTCTTATATGATGGCATTTGATTC
Organism: Bacteroidales bacterium; assembly: GCA_003550725.1. Taxonomy (GTDB): domain Bacteria; phylum Bacteroidota; class Bacteroidia; order Bacteroidales; family UBA7960; genus PUKZ01. The sequence goes on from PUKZ01000094.1 coordinate 11,843, forward strand.
CTTCTGAGAAACCCGGGAACATGATGGTTTACTATTCCCGACAACCTCCCGGTCAATATATCACCGGTCTTATCTAATTCAGGGCTGCCGGAAATAAACATAAGCTTACCTTTCAGAAAATCAGTATTGCCGGTTTTTAAAACATACATCAGCAATGCATAACGCGTAGAGCTGATATGGTTATCAATAGAATCAGTTGTAATAGGAAGGTACTTGGTTCCTGAAGTAGTGCCTGATGACTTGGCAAAATATAACGTTTTTGCAGGCCATAAAACATTTTTTTCACCCTTGATAATACGATCAATATATGGCTTTAAATCTTCGTATTCGCGGATTGGAACATTTTTTTTAAAATCCTCATAACTTTTAATATTATCAAAGTTATGCTCTCGCCCGAAAGCCGTTTCCCTGCCTTTTTTTATAAGGTTGTTAAACTCTTTTTGTTGAAGGCCTGAAGCATCATTTGCCCAGGAAGCGAACCTTTTCTTGTAATACTTTGCAGACAGCTTAGCGCCAATTTGAAGTAAACCCATATATGTGCCGTTTAAATGATAGTGATATAAATTTATTTGTTCATTTTGATATTTGTTAAGGCTTAAGACTGGAAAAAAACATTAATCTTGTCTTATGAAGCCTGGTAAAATATAACAATCCTAACAACCCTAACAATCCTAACAACCCTAACAACCCTAACAAAATTAACAACCCTAACAAATATTAAAAAAATAATTTCATAGTCTAGAGCCTTGTTAATTTCATTTTAGAAATTTAGATGGTATAAAGGTACAATTACTACAAATAAAAATTACAAATATATCATTTTGAAGTGTAATTATTTTATGGCTAAAGAGTTTTGAGTGACTGCATGGGCGAAAAGCTCACATTGTTTATTACCCGGGGTATTGGTCCAAAAATATACGGATCAGCTCGGTATATACGTCAATACCTTTTGTCAGTTTTTGTACCGGAAGCCTTTCGTTAATGCTATGTATTGTTTCTATGAGTTCAATATCCATAAAAACCGGCAGTAATCCGTAGGCGGGTATTCCTTTTGCCCTGAAATACTTATTATCGTTAGTAGCCGGAAAGAGTATCGGTATTGCTTCGGCAGTATCGTAGACCTTTTTGAGTGCACTATCTAATTTATAATAATATTGATCTATTTGTGTGGGCGGGGCTTCTATTCCTTCCTGTATTATTTCTATTTCAATATTATCGTTATCCAACCACCTTCTGACCTGGCTTAAAAACTCATCTGTACTCACATTTGGCAGCAGTCGGCAATCGAGGATTGATGTTATTTTTTGAGGGATTAAATTTGGAGGGCCCGGCTCGGTTGAGATTCCAGTAACCGTTATGGTATTGCTGATAAGCGAAAACATGATTTCATCTGTTTTCATTGCCGGTACGGCCAAAGGCTTAACAAATTGTATGTTTCTCAAGACTGCCCCCAAAAATCCTTTTTCAAGCTTTCCCAGCTTTTTGAACATTGTATAGGTGGTTTCAGAAAATTGTGCTTCACGGTTCTTGTTATGCCATATAAGCCTGTCGAGGGCCTGAATTTTTTCCTGTATGGCATAGCTGGTAGGAGGAACAGAACCATGCCCCGAGGTCTCCATTTCAAGGGTAAGTTTTAGCCAAATAGTGCGCTTTGTTGCAACAGATATACCAAAAAGCTTTTTCCCCAGCTCTTTAGATAAAATCCCGGGCAACCCCGTACCCCCTTCATTGTAAACTACCAGGGGGTTTAATTGATCCAAAAATCTCTCCGTAATAATCTTAGCCCCTGTAAATCCCCCCGTCTCTTCACCCGAAACCGAAAGTAAGGTCACATTATAAGGAAGATCTTTTGTGCCCGCTTTATCAATGAATTCTTTCATCGCCATCAATTGCATTATTGCCATGCCCTTCATATCAATAGCCCCACGGCCCCAAATATAACCATCTTCTATAGCCCCCGAAAATGGCGGATGAGTCCATAATTCAGGATACTCAGCAGGTACAACATCTATATGGTTTAAAAAAATAATGTTAGGCTTATTCTTTTCTAAAGGATATAATGAAGCAGCAAAATTAAAAGTATCAACATCATCGGTAAAAATCTCAACATGTAAGCCCATATCACGGCAGGTCTCAGCCAAAAACATGCCGGCTTCCCTCTCATTGCCGGTAATCGACTCTATGCTCAGGTATTTGCTCAAAAGCTTTGCCGATTCGGGAATGGTATCTCCATAAGAATTGTAAGCAACTCCTTTTGAATGAAAAAAGAAACTTAAAACTAAAAAAACCAGGGCTAAAACATGCTTTATATTTAAATAATACATACAAAAAAAAATATTTATAATTTGTTAATAACATCAAATATAATAATGTTAATAACGTCAAATTTTTAAAAAAACAAAATAATTGAACATTAATTGCGAAAAAATGTTTAAAAAACTATCAAATAAAACATCTTTTACCGCATTTTAAAACCATTTGATTATCAAATGCAGTAAGATGTCATTTCTGTTTATTTTTTGTGGCTGTTATTTTTTGCCGCGGTGATTGCAGTAATACCTGTATTATAACATTGCGGCTTATAGATTGAAATTGTTTTTTACATCAATAAGTTTTGCTATAATACTGAATGCTATCTCCCGTGGGGTTTCGGCATTAAAAGGTATTCCGATCGGCATATCAACCCGGTTAAGCTCTTCTTCGGTATTTGCTTTTTTTTCGAGTAAACGTTTTTTTGCATTGGCAACTTTGTTTTTGCTGCCTATCATTCCAACGTATGCCACATCTTTTTTAGCTGTTATGCTCATCACTGCTACGTCCCACTCATGTTTTGGTGTTGTTATAACAATAAAATCGTGTGGGCTGAAGTCAAATTTTTTGGCCGCATCAAGATAATTTTCAGAAATAAACCCACCATATTCTAGTTTATAATCTTTATAAATATCTGACCTTTGGTCAACAAAATTGACATTAAAGCCTACCTCGGCTGCATATTTGCCTGTTTCTCTGCCTATATGGCCGGCGCCGAATATATAAAGTGCCGGTTTTTTATTTACCGGCTCGAAATAGATGGTTATTTTACCCCCGTGATGGTTATGCAGGTCATCTTCAAGGATATATTGCTTTTGTTGTGGCTTGCGGGTTTTAAATATTTCAAGAGCATCTGATATAGCTTGCTGCTCAACCGATCCGCCCCCAATGGTTCCGACGGTCTTGCCATCATCAAAAACAACCATCTTTGCCCCCTCTTTACGGGGTGTTGAACCTTCGGCAGATGTAATAATGCAAAAAACAAATGATTTGTTTTGATCTTTTAAATCTTTTAAATGATATAATATATCTTCCATATATACAAAGAAAAATTTTGACGGTGTTTTATTAAAATTAATCCTGCCATCGAGCATGCACTGAGCTTGTCGAAGTGACACAAAAACACAAAGAAACACGAAGAGTAACGTTAAGAAATTTAAACCTTTGCAAACCCCGGAGTCCTTGCCCTGCTGGATAAAATAATTATCGAAAAAAACACTTTTAATCAGACACTAATGATGTTAAGTTAAAAGTCAAAGATACAAAAAGTTATGTTGCGGGCAGCATTAAAATCCTTTATGGCGTGTTGGCACCGGAATAAAACTATTTAAAAGAGGTAATATTACTACAAAAGGTCAATTATTTTTCCGCTTTGAAATTTGTCTGAAAGCAACAGTTCTTTGATACTTTTCCCTGCATCTGACGGAGATTTCAAATGGCCTTTTTCTTTATATTCGATAAACTTTTTTTTGTGAATAAATTTTTCTTCCGGTGTATTTCTTATTGTTTCCTGCATTTGTGTGTCAATAATACCCGGTGCAACACTCATTATTTCAACGGGGTATTTTTGTTTTTGCTGTTCGGTTGCTATGCATTGTGTAAACATATCAATGCCTGCTTTACCAGTACAATAAGAACTCCAGCCGTAATAAGGGAATTTTGCAGCTCCTGATGATATGTTGATTATTCTTTTTACTGTTTCCAGGTGTTTGCTTAGCTTTATAAAGCATGAAGTAATAAGCATAGGAGCTATGAGGTTGATTTTTATGTGATTCTCCACATCGTCAGGGTGGTTTTCTTCCGACGGCCCCACAGGGTTAATCACTCCTGCATTGTTTACCAGGTAGATACCTTCAGAATTACCTGTATTAATAAGGGAAAACACTTTAAACATTAATTCATCAACCTCTTCGGTGTTTTTAAGATCAAACAAAAGAAAATCAATTATGCAGTCATTTTTTCCGGTGAGGCTTTTTAATTGCGGGCTTTCGCTCCTGGAAAAAGAAATGATATGGTGGTTTGGGCCAACCAGCTCTAAAGCTATGCCCTCACCCAGCCCTTTACTTGCGCCGGTTATAATAAAATGTTTCATATTTTAATGCTTTTATCAGGTATTTAGAAGATGGTTTATCAGATTTAACAACCAATCAGCAGGTCATTCTTCTTTTTTGATCTCTGCTTTACCGGCTGATTTGATAAAACCGCTATTTGGATAAAACTCAACCTCAAAATGTTCCGGCGGCAAATAGCTGATAGTGCCAAACTGGTTTACCAGTAAACGAGCATCGGCTTTGGTAATTGACCCTTTTTTGATGGTAGCTTTTGCATGCTCAGGAATACGATAATAGAAACCACGTTCCTCAACTTTAGGGTCTATATTTCTGCTGATAAAAACTCCGGGTTGCCGGGTCGTTTCCTGGCGGTCTAGCTCTATTGTTACCAAAGTGCCTTTATCCTTGTTTTCTAACGGGAAAACACCTTCTGCAGAGCAAAACCTGAAGAGAGGCCTTTTTGAACCCACATTGGCTTTATGAGGTAAATGAATGAAACGATGTTTGAACTTGCTCGTAGAACTAATGCCGGTGAAAAGCTCAAGATAGTCTTGCTCTACTTCTTCCAGCTTGGTGTACATGTATTCAATAGTTTCTTTTGAATAAGGTATCTCATGAAATCCGCTTATAAGATCCATTTTTTGATTCCTTATTTCAATAATGAAATCAGCTACTTCCTGTGCTTTGATCTTACTGCCTTTTTCAACCCAGCTGCTCTTTAATATCTGCCTTTCAACTATAACAGTATCTTTTACCACAAACTCAACTATGGTATCTATTTTCTCCTTAAGGCTTTTATTAATAAAATAATTAAAAGTGGCTTCCGTGCCATAATAACCATACTGATCATGATCATCAATAGTTTTTGCCTGTGATTCGGAATCAAAATCAGTATTAACACTTTTTAAAAGCCCTGATTCTGTAAATGACAGGTAAAAAGGCTTTCCTTCAAATAACTCCGAATCGTATTTAACAAAATAAAACTGGCCGGGGTCAGGTTCAGCATAGCTGCTTATATTGATATCCGATATTTCATATTTAACCGATGAGGTCTCAATAATGTCTGTTAAACCCAACATGGTAGACGAATAGTCACCAAAAGGCCCGGGGGTCTTTTCAGTTTTTTTTATGGTAACGTCTATAGCTAAAACAGTGCGGGGTAATGCATAATAAAACCCCTTATGGCCTGCTTCCGCCTCCATATCACGTACATGCATCACATGAACCGATTTGGGAGAACTGCATGAGCCGATTATTGAAATCAAAAAAACAAATATTAATAACTGCTTCATTTTAATGACTTTATGATATAAACTAATTAGGCTTAAGACTGGAAAAAAAATTAATTTTGTCTTATTAGCCTTGTAAAATATAACAACCCTAACAAATATTAAAAAATAATTCCATAGTCTAGAGCTTTATTATTACCATACAAAATTAAGTAATTATTAATATTAATTTTATATAAATCAGAAATAAATATACAAAATTTTTGTTGCCTAACTGATTAGAAAATCAAGGCTTGCTGAATTGTCAAATTCAAGAACAGGCTTGTCTTGCTGGAATATTTTGACGGTTTTATTTCCTAAAAGACTTACTTTGTTTTTTTCTAATAATAACATGCTCCCTTCCCTGAGTCCGACAACTTTATAATCAGGGTTTAGCTGCAAAAACTCTTTGATTCGTTGTTCCCTTGTTTCTCCTTTATGGTTGGGTATAGGCGTATCAGTATAATGTGGATTGATCTGGAAAGGCACCAGGTTTAATGTTTCAAAGCTTTGAAGCTCAACAATGGGCATATCATTGGTGGTCATTAAAGTAGGGCATGCTATGTTGCTGCCTGCACTCCAGCCAATGTAAGGTGTGCCTTCTTCAACCACTTTCCGCAAGACATTAATAATATTTGCTTCCCGAAGCTTATGCGCCAGGTGAAAAGTGTTGCCACCACCCACAACGATAGCCTCCGCATTTTCAACCGCCAGCGATGCATTCTTACTGTCGTGTATGGATTTAACCTCATACCCCATTAAATTAAATACTTCATTGACCCTATTGGTATATCGATCGTATGTGGTTGTTACCCCGGCGTAAGGAATAAACAATAACTCTTTGGGAGTATCTCCCAAAAAACTTTTAATATATGGCTTAGTATAATTAAGATAATTCTCCCCGTAATTGGTTGAATTGCTGATTAATAACAATCGCTTTGACATATCTGGTTATTTTTTATGTTAATTCACTGGTGACCTGTAATCATGTAAAAAACGCAAATAGCTTTAAATTATTCCAAATTCTACAACAGTTATGATTATGTTATTGTTTTATTTAATGTTCTTAAAAAATCAAAAAACTTTAATGGTGTCTTGAATATTAAACGTTTCATTTAATAATTATTGCAGGCAAACCCTATTCATACATTATTTTATTATATATCATTAACCTTAATACCATAAAAGAATTATAAAATTCCAACCTCTTATATAACTGCTTTGTAAGTTGTTATTATTCAAGGGGCTATATTGCCCAATATTGTGGGGCTTATTACCTTATTTTTTTGAATGGCATAATAGTCTTCTGATGATGTTTCATTCAAATAAGGTTATAAGGTTTAATTTGTGTGTGGTTACATTTTGCTATTAAGGTTAATATTTATAGTCT
>PUKZ01000174.1 GCA_003550725.1 Bacteroidales bacterium
GGTTACCAAAATCAACAATATGATAAAAGCACATAACAATCAATAATACTCGACTACAAAAGCAGAGGTTCTCGTGCTTTTCAGATAGGTTGATTTGAGATGTAAGAAAAACAGTGGGTAATTAATGAGGATACTATAAAATCCAACCGATAACGAAAAAATATTGCTCAAATAACGATTTATTATGTATTTTTGTTGATGAAATATAAAATTGAATATTAATTAATTGAAAAAAATTGCAAATTAAACCAAATTTTAAACAAAATATGTCAGACAGAAGAAAACAAATACCAATAGGATGTGCAATTAATGTTGCAATAATAAACGAGCTTTCTCAGACAGAGGAGTTCAAAAAAGCTTGTATAAATGTTCCTCTAAAATATGGAATAAAACCACCATATAAAGGAAGTGCTTGGCCATTTTTTAATAGCTCATGGACAGCTTATTTGATGTACTCTTTATTAGTAGTATCTAAAGAAGTATATAATTTACCGAAAGAAGATCCGTATTTTCAAAATATAGTCACAAAGGGTGCGATGAAGGATTTCAAAATTTTAAAAGAACAAAAATCTTTCAGAGAAGACCCAAAATATCATTTTTCGTGTTTGCGTAATGCAGTATCAAATGTGAACTACGAAATTGACGACAATAAAATTGTTTTGTGGGATTATCCATACGAAAAATCAAAACCAGAGGATTGGCACTGGAAGGTTGAAATATCAAATAATAATTTCTTAAATTTTCTTGGGCTAGTTAATGAATCAAATTTTCAGTTATATAATGAAATCAATTCTGGATTGAGAAATTCAGATGGAACTAGAAAATAACTGAATCTAATATTTAGAAACAAGATCTATGTTAATGACTGGGCGGATATTCTATGAATTTGATATTTCAGAAAGTGAACTTGGATCAGCAAAAGTCTGATTATCTATAATTAATAAATTTTTGCGTTAGTCAGAATTCCTCTTTTATATACGGGTCTATTTTGAAAAACGACTTATAAAAAAACACCTTTGATAACGAAATGATGCAGTATCAAATTTCGGTTTACTAAATGGTGTTAAGGTTGTTAAAACCAACGCTAACCGAATTTTTGAGATGTTGATATATGGGAAAATACAATGGTGGAGCAAAAACCACCATTGATGTAAATTATTAGTTATATACGAATAAATCAAAACCATGATTCCAAAATCAGAATGGCTTCAAATATACGTTTCAATCAAACTATTAAAGTTTTATACCCATTGTAGCAACAATGGAGATTTGAAAATAGCTAGGAGTAAATACCATGAGTTTTTGAACGATCAATTTCCAGATGATAATGAAAAACATGACTTTGATTCCATTCCTAATTTAATATCCTTTGCTTATATGACATTGGTTAGAAGCCATGAGCTATTAAATAGATTTGTAAAAGAACATCAAGAAAACTTATATAATAATATCGAGAAGAAATTAAATTTAAAAACTGATGAGGATTTTGTAATTAGATACACTATGATTATTATGCTATGGGAAAATATTTTTGATGATACAGGTAAAGAATTTAACCAGCACACACTAGAACATTTTATAAATAAAATCAGGAATTCTATTAGTCATTTTAGATACACAATAACTGGCTCTAACATCTTATTTCAGGATGGTTATCACAATAAAAAGGATGGCTTCCATCAAAATTTTGGAGTAAGTATACCTGCAAATAAATTTTTACAATTAACTCTAGACTTCTCAAGCTTAATGACTGACTATTTAAAAGATAACAACCTAATAGATTGGAGTGATAAAAAGTAGCCAACATTTAGAATATGATTAATCCCTTACCACACACACAAAAAATATCCTTAACGTTCTAAAAAAACTATAGAATGATTAAAAAAATTAGATTTACAGATATGTTTAATAATCGTATGAATGAAATTAGTGCTAGCATTGACAAAACATCTACTAAAGGCGATGCGAGAGGTTTGTTTTTTCTTATACCATACGTATTAATTATTTCTTTTTTTGAGTATCTATGGAAACGTATAACTATGAACAGTTAAAAATGCTGTATTATTGGAACCTTAAATAGCAGATACTTTACAACAACAACAGGCCACAGATGAGCATTGGGAACCGATACCCAAAAACAGCGCACAAAGAAAATATGAAAACCAACAAATTTGGAAGAATTCTTTAAAAAACCCTCTATACTTGTTAAGTAAATTCAGGATTAGAAAAATGAAAAAACATATCAGGATTTAAGTATTAACCTGTAAACTTTTTTCAGGACGAGAAATGATTAAATCTAACATATCTCGAAGTTGACAAAAAAATATTTCAAACTATTAAATGCATATTCCGGACTAAACTGTACACCCCATTCTGGTGAAACTGTACACCCCATTCCGGATCAAACTGTACACCCTATTCCGGTGAAACTGTACACCCTGATCCGGTAAAAATAAACAAGTAAAAAAATAAGCTTTTTGTGATTTTCCATTGCCATTTTTGCAAATAAAAGCAATTATGGCAAATAAATCTATTAGTATAATTATGATTAAGGAAATCATCAGGTTAAAGCTATCAGGATGTTCTAACAAGAGAATATCAAAAATTCTTTCAACATCCAGAACCACAGTAATTAAGTATCTTAAGCAAATCGAATACAGTGGGCTTAACTTAAAGGAATTATATCAGCTAAGCAATGAGCAGCTCTATGATCTGTTCACTGTAGAAAAAACCAAGGATGATACAGAGCGTTATAGTGACCTTGAAGCCTTTTTCCCATACATGGATAAAGAGCTAAAACGCATAGGAGTGACCCGCTGGAACCTGTGGGCTGAATACCATCATAAACACCCTGGCGGATACAGTTATTCACAGTTTTGTCACCACTATCATCAATGGACTTTGCATAAACAGGCATATCTGAACATTGAACATAAAGCTGGTGACAAAGTTTTTGTTGATTATGCTGGTCAAAAACTTCAAATAGTAGATAAACAAACTGGCGAAATTAAACAATTAGAAGTTTTTGTAGCAACTCTTGGATGTAGCCAGTTTACCTATGTTGAAGCTAGTGAAAGCCAAAAGCTTGAAAACTTTATATCATCAGTTGAGAACGCCTTTTGGTATTTTGGTGGAGTTCCCAACGCAGTAGTGCCTGATAATTTAAAATCAGCTGTTACCAAAAGTAACAAATATGAACCAAGTATAAATGAACGTTTTGCTGAATTTGCATCGCATTATAACACTACTATATTGCCGGCACGTTCTCTTAAACCTAAAGATAAAGCCTTGGTTGAAGGTGCTATAAGAATTGCTTACCAGCGTATTTATGCAACTCTACGCAATCGGATTTTTTATTCAATCGGTGAGCTTAACAGAGCTATAAAAGAACTTTTAGACTATTATAATAGCGTCTTGTTTAAAGGCAAGGACCATAGTCGTAAAGATCTTTTTAATGAACTAGATTATCCTGCATTAAAGCCTCTACCTACATCCCGTTTTGAGCTTAAAACTTACAAGCAAGCCACCGTACAAAAGAACTGTCATGTTTACTTAAACCAGGATAAAAATTATTATAGCGTACCCTACCAGTATATCGGTAAAAAGGTAAAGCTAGTATATAGTAAAAGCACAGTAGAAGTTTACCATCAATACAAGCGTATATCCTTACATAAAAGGAGTTTTAAAAAGTACAACTACTCTACTCAAAAAGAGCACCTGCCCAGCCATCACCGGTTTATTATGGAATGGAATCCTGAAAGGTTTTTATGCTGGGCTGAAGGTATTGGACAATCAACCAAGCAGCTAATACAGGAAATACTGGATCGCAAATCGCACCCTGAGCAAGGTTATAAGTCTTGTCTTGGAGTCTTATCTATGGCAAAAAAAGTAGGTAAAGAACGATTAAACAATGCCTGCAAGCGGGCTTTATATTATAAAGCACATACTTATCAAAGTGTTAGGAATATTCTTGAACAAAACCTTGACAAAGAGCCTATAGAAAAAGAAATCCAAATACAAATTCCTTACCATGAGAATATTAGAGGCAAACATTATTATCAATAATATAAATTTTTAATCTTTTAACTATGAATAACAATCAAACACTTGAAAAAATGAAAGAAATGAGGCTTCATGGCATGTGCCGAAGCTTTGAAACTATGCTGCAAAGTGGAACTCAAAATGATACCACGGCTGATCAAATAATTGGTTCTCTTATAGAGTCTGAATGGTTAGACCGGGTTAACCGTAAAACCGAAAGACTTATAAAAAGAGCAAGGTTCAGATATACCGCAAGCATAGAAGAAATTGATTATGCATCTCAACGTAATCTTGATAAAAACATTATTTTGCGATTAGCTGACTGTAGTTTTATAGACCACAAGCAAAATATAATTATTACAGGAGCTACCGGGACAGGAAAAAGTTATATGGCATCAGCATTAGGATACCAAGCATGTTTAAAAGGATATAAGGTAATGTACATGAACCTGTCAAAATTATTTTCAATATTAAAAGCATCAAAAGCTGATGGTTCGTATATGAAAGAGCTTAAAAAAATAAGCTCTATTGACTTATTAATTATAGATGACTTCGGCCTTCAACC
>PUKZ01000056.1 GCA_003550725.1 Bacteroidales bacterium
AGTTTGTCATCACTGACGTCAGGGCCACCGAACTGCCCCGGCTCGTCAACGACAATGGAGCCGCGCTCTTCGCCGTCGATGACGGCAACGATTTCTGTTCCAACTGGTGCTGGTTCGCCGTTTATTCCAATTTCACCGTAGTAGCTAGCAGGAATTTCCGGTGGTGTTTCGTCAGCACCAACCGCTGCCGACCCGGACACTGCCAGTGCAGTCACGGTAAGGGCTATGAGACCATATATAAGAGCACACTTTCCACTCTTGATCAGGCTACTCATAACGGATCAACTCTATTTCGTGTTAGTATCATTCGTGTAATTCAGTTAGCGTGTTTCATTTAGTTTATAATTGTGTTAAGAAACAATGTAGCACAAATCGATTCAATATCGCTTTTTCTTAGCCTTGTATAGCAGTTTTGGAGGACTGATACAGGCTTCTTACGCACCTCCCGCAGCGATCACTGGGCTTGAACCGCTGGCGTCAAGTTCTGATACCGTGGTTTCACCTGTCTCATCAAGTTCGAACTCAGCCGTGTAGGTGAGTGTCGTTCCGCTGTTCGTCACCATCTCGAGAGTCGCCTCGAAGGATCCCTCTTCTGGTGGATTGTCAACGTCCTCAACGGTGACACTTGCGACGTCCGTAGTTTCAGGGGTGTCAAAAACACCGAACCGAAGTTCAGCTTGTTCCCCATCATATTCGCTCGCACCTCCGGGTTCGTACGTCGTTGGGTCGTCGTCTCCAGTCTCGGTTACCTCGACAGTAACGTCAGAGTTTGATGTGTCGCTGAAGTTCGTACCCGTTCCTGAGTAGTCCAGGTTCACTTCATCGAGATAGTCACTCCCGAAATCAACCGCGTCAATCTCCCAGTGGTGATCTGCCGTCGTATCGCCCTCAGCAGGGTCAACGTCAAGCTCAACCTCGGCGGCTGGGTAGACTTCGATATCAGCGGTGTAATCCGTTGTTTCGGTGAAGAGACCGTGGATGTAATCACCTTCGTCGGCTTCGTCCTCAACGATAACCTCCTCGAAGACAACCTCAGTGCTGTCTCCTGCATCCAGGGTTACTTCTTCAGACTCGAGCGTTTCGAGCGAGTCTTCATCTTCTCCGAGCCTGAGGTCGACATCGTCCGTTACCGTTTCATCATCGAAGTTGGTGATGGTAGTCGAAACCTCAAAGGGCTGGTTGGCAACGGTCTCAACAGGCGCTTCGAAGTCCAGTTCGCTCACACTGAGTCCAGACACCGACTCGATGTCGATATCGGCGGTCACACTATCGTTATCGGTGAAGACCCCGTGTTCGTACGCACCGGGCTCAAGCTCTTCATCAGCTGCAACGATATCATCAAAGACGACCGTCTCGTCCTCTCCGAGGTCAAGCGTAACCTCCTCTTCGAACGTCGCCTCTGCGTCGTCGATACTCTCATCCTCTTCGACGATTCGATATTCGACAGTCTGAGTATCTTCGAGGTCACCAACGTTCTCAATCGTCGAGTCGACGTCGAATGGTTCGTCTTCGTCAACCTCAGCTGGTGCATCGACCTCTGCTACGTCGAACTCTGCAGGGTCAACTTCGTCGATTTCAAAGGTGGTTTCGAAGGTTTCCTCCGTTCCACCGTCACCGACGAACGTGATCTCTGCATCGTACTCACCAGCTTCCTCCGGGTTTGTGGTGCCCTCTGCTGTGAAGCTTGCTGGACCATCAACAGGAATCCCGTCGACGCCAATCCCGAGACCGAAGTCGAGCATATCGTCTTCATCTGAGTCGTCGGCGCCAAGATTCAATGTTTCTTCCTCACCGTCTTCATCGGTCAGTGTTACTTCGGAATCTTGGGCAGCCACATCCAGTTCGGCACCTGTGTCAGAGTAATCGACAATCAGTTGGTTGAATTCCTCACCATCCAAATCCACGTGCGTGATATCCCAGGTGTGATCAGATTCGAATCCTTCAGCGTCTGGGTCAACAGTGAGAACGACTTCTTGGTCAGTCAAGACGGTGAGCGTCCCACTAACCTCATCGTCACTCGTGGATACGCTGTGCGTGTACTCATCGGGTTCGAGTTCGCCGGTGTCCACATCTTCGAACGTAACCTCTGTGGAATCTCCGGCATCGAGATTGACGGATTCGTTTTCAATTTCGTCGTCCCCGATTTCGAGTTCAACGGTATCTTCACCGCTTTCGTCGCCGGTGTTCGTCACGTTGGCGGAGACAGTGATTTCATCACCGACAGTTACTGTTTCGTCTTCTGGCTCGAGGTCATCAACCTCGAAAGTCGCTGGTTCTGGGGGCTCTTCCACAGTAAGGGTTCCAGTCGCTTCATCGTCGGGAGCGTAGACCCCATGTTCGTAATCACCGGCTTCAAGATCGTCAGTTTCGATGTCGGTAAACTCAACGGTCTCGCTATCGCCACCGTCGAGCGACACAGTTGCGTTCGCAACTTCATCGTCGTCAATACGTAGTTCGACCGTGTCCTCAGCGAATTCATCGTCACCATTGGTGACTGTCACTGAGACATCGATCGAGTCACCGATCTCGACAGTTGCCGATTCAGGATCGAGATCGGATACTTCGAGCTCAGAAGGGTCACCGGCTTCTTCAACGGTGAGTGTCCCTGTAGCGTCGTCATCATCACTGTAGATTCCGTGGCTATAGGTGCCGGGTCCGAGGACTGATGTGTCGATATCGGTGAACTCGACAGTTTCCGTTTCGCCACCCTCGAGCGAGACCGAGCTACTCGCCAGTTCGTCTCCATCAACGCGTAACTCGACGATTTGGGTCGCGCTCTCATCACCAGTATTCGTCACCGCTGCAGAAACGTCTATTTCCTCACCTTCGAGGACATTCGCACTGACTGGATTGAGATCAGTCACCGCATATTCGGCTTCCTCGAGTTCTTCTTCGACAGTGAGTGTTCCGGACATTTCGCTGTCTTCAGTGACGACACTGTGAGTGAAATCACCAGGCTCGAGGTCTGTCGTATCGATTGGATCGAATTCCACGGTCTTCGTTTCACCACCCTCAACGGTGACGAACGCTGCCTCGTGGGCTTCGCCATCAATCTGTACTTCGACAGTCTGCGTGAGCTCCTCACTGCCGCTGTTGGCTATCAACGCTGAAACGGAAAGCTCGTCCCCGTGTTCGACAGTCGTTTCTTCAGGGAGGATGCCCTGTACGTGCAACTGTGCAGGAGGCTCAGTGTCGGCGTCTGCTTGCAGTTGCTCGTAGAGCTGATACAGATCAGGATCAGCCGTCAGATGTGCCGGGAGCGTCCCATCCTCTTCAGCGAAGGTAAAGTACCCTTCGAACGGGCTCACATTCGCAGTGTCGTGTTGGGTGAGTGTTCCATCAACATCACCTGTACCCGCAAGCTGTCCGACGGGTCGATCGTAGGTGTGTGCGAACAGACTGACCTCAGCAGTCGAGTAGTCGAAAACTTCGCCCGCTTCACCGTAGAACGGTGCAGTGACGAAGTTCCATCCTTCGGTTACGTCAGTTTGGCCTGGTGCAGCTGGTCCATCGCCTGAATCAAACTCGAGATTGATCGCGGCGTCTTCTTCAGGGACCACCATAAGCCCCTGCAACGTGGCCAATGAATCGTCTCCAGTCAATTGTGTCCAGGACTGATTGGCTGCGTCGAATCCGTAGACGACAGCGTTCGTGTCTTCGAAGACATCCTCAACGGTTGCCGAAGTTGGACCTGGCACACCGACTGCATACTGGCCACCAGCTTCCATGTCGAGTCGGATTGTCGGTGCATCGATATCACCGACATCAGGTACTTCGTCGACCGCTTCAGGAAGCGCGGGCGAAACCTCGACAGCACCTTCGACCGCAGGTGCGTCCGAACCTAAATAGTTCAGCCGAGCGTCGACTGCACTCCCGTCGGTTGTTTCGCCATCCAACACAGCCGCCGTGTCAACAGCAGAGATATCGTTGTACCGGAAGACAACGTCGTTTGGATCGATCTCACCGTACAGTTCGATACCTGTTTCTGCGTCGATGTCGTTCAGTGTGGCATCGAAATCAGTGTCGTGTTTGACATACAGGCCCTGTTCGTTGACGTCTATCGATGAGTTGTGAACCTCAATCGTTGGTTCGATCACGTCCAGTGGCACCTGACTTGTGCCTTCCTGTCGAACACCGATCGTGCCGTGTTCGATGTTTGTATCCTCGATTGTTCCACCCGCACTCATGAATCTGATTGCGGAGTCACTGCTAGCTCGAGCAGCAGCATCGACGTTGCTGATCTCGATATCTTGGCTTACCTCCCCAACACCGGTCGTCCGCTGCTCCGATGAACTCTGGAAGAAGAGTGCTCTTCGAAGTTCGTCGTTTGCAACATCAGTATCGGTAACAGAGACGTTCTGTACATCACGAAGGACCATCCCGTGAGCATTGTCGGAAGACGGTTCTTCCATTACCGCGTTGGTGATCTCGATATTTTCTGTTGCGGGTGTTGGATCTGGATTTGGAAGAATACCATCATCAGAACTCTCCATCCCTTCGCTTTCGGCAATGACTTCTTGATCGAGTTGCTCAAGATCCTCGTCCATGAGCGCATCGACAGTCAGATTGTCAGGATCAATTTCATCGACATCTACTCGATCG
>PUKZ01000156.1 GCA_003550725.1 Bacteroidales bacterium
CTACTTTGCCTGTATTTCCGCCATTTTTTAAGAGCGCGTGGAAGCTTTGTTTGGGCTTGATGCTTGTCCCGTCCATACGGGATTTTGTTTATCCCGCATTGGCGGGAGAAAAAGTAAAAAAATAATAAAAAAGATAAAGACTTTAAGGAAAGCGCCTGTTTTTCTTATTGGGACACCCAAAAATAACAAATTATCTCTGATCATCAGTTTATTATATAAGTGTCCCAAAGAATGTGCGGAAAACAGGAAAAATTAGTTCATAATTGAATGATAAAATTATTGCCTTGCATTGTTTTCAAGAACATTATAATGAGAAATCCGCAGCTAAGTAATTAGTTCACTGCACTCCTAATGACCAATCCGGGTTGAATAACTCATAAAAATTGTGGGTTAATGCGTCTATGGATATCAAAAGCTATAGTATAATTCAATTAATATACAGTAGGTTTAGATAACTTTTCATCATTTGAAAAGCAAACAACTGTCGCCATAGCTTAAAAATCTAAAGTTGTTATTCAATGCATAGTTGTAAATTTTTCTCCAATCATCTCCTGTAAAGGCTGCAACCAGCAGTAAAAGAGTACTTGCAGGCCGGTGAAAATTAGTTATCAACACATCTGTCATTTGAAAGCGATAGCCGGGGACAATCATCAATGAAGTTGTACCGGTTACATTTTCAAGATTATTAATGTACATCCATTGTTTTATTGCGGTCAGTACTTCTTTTCGTGAAGGTAATTTGTTAAAGTTATAAGTGTAGGGTTCCCATTGATCTATTTCAACAGGGCATTTTATATCAGCATCTTTTTGCAGTAAGCTTACTCCAAGCCAGTAAAGGCTTTCAAGTGTTCTAACAGTTGTAGTGCCTACAATAACAAAACAACGATTATCTTCATGAATTAAACTTTCTATTGTTTGCAGTGAAACAGAAAATTGTTCATGGTGCATTTTGTGGTCATGTACAAAATCAGTAGTAACCGGTTTAAAAGTTCCTGCGCTCACATGAAGTGTAACATTTAGTTTAGGAATATTTTTGGCTGCAACCTGGCCAAGAATATTTTTGGAAAAATGCAATCCTGCTGTTGGTGCGGCAACCGATCCCGGTAGTTTGCTGTATATTGTCTGATAACGAAACCTGTCTTGGGAGTTATCTTCGCGCTGTATGTACGGTGGCAGAGGGATCCTGCCAAAAAGTTCAAGTATACTTGCAAAGTTCATAGATTGAGGATGCCAGGAAAATTTCACTAAAAAGCTGTCTTCTAAGCTTTCAAGTTTTTCGGCTTCCAGTAAGGTTTTTCCATCCGAAAATTTTTTTTTCAGCTTTCCGTCTTTCCATTTTTTTGCGTTTCCAATAAAACATTTCCATATTGTTGGAGACTTGCTATTGTAGTTATCATGAAAGCTTTTTTTTTGGTCGGCGGGTTCAAGGCAAAATATTTCAATTTTAGCACCTGTGGGTTTGTAAAAAATTAAGCGAGCCCGGACAACACGCGTGTTGTTAAAAACCAGCAGGCTGTTTTCAGGTAAAATATCGACCACCGACTTGAATGTATTATGGTCTATCTGCCCTTTTTTATAAATCAGCAATCGTGATTGGTCGCGGTTAGAAGCCGGTTTCCAGGCAATTTTATTGTCAGGCAGGTTATATAAATAATTTTCAATTGAAATATTAATATCTTGCATTTATATTTCGTTGATTATTGATTGTTTGCTCAACAGGAATATTTGTTGTAAAAATTTAAAACAGTTCTTATTCGCCTTATTGTTTTTTTAAGTAACGTATTAAAGCTTCAATATTGTGTTTACATGTAATAGGTTTGCCTTCAGGCGTAAAAAGATAATCAATAGTTTGCCGGTAATTTTTTGTTATAAGTGGCCTTACAATTTTCATGGTGCTATTGACCATTCTGTTTTGCTCTGTGAAAGGCTCGTCTAGCAGGGCTATTGCAGCAGGCAGCCATCTTTCGGGAAACATATCGTCAAATTCACCTCCCGGGATAAATTTTTTAAGTTCCGACTCTATTTTTTCAAGCACAGCGCCTGCATGTTTAGTATTGTCAATATCCAGGTTATTTTTTTCCATCCATTCATTTACGGTATGTTTGTTTGCTACAATTAATGCAATAGTATATGGGCTTTGATTATTGTATAGCATGACCTGGTCAATGAAAGTTATCTTTTCAACTATTGCTTCTTCAATGGCTTCAGGGCTGTATTTTTCGCCATCATTTGCAATAAGGAGGCTTTTGGTTCGTCCGACAACATATAGGTAACCGTCATGATCCATAAATCCTAAATCTCCTGTGTAAAGCCATCCATCTATAACAGTATTAGCGGTAGCTTCAGGGTTTCTCCAGTAACCTGCCATCACGTTATTTCCTCTAACAACTATTTCCCCTTTTTTGCCCGTTGGTAAAGCATTACCATCGCTATCACAGATATTTACCTCCAGCCAGGGGACAATTTTTCCCGACGAACCAAGTTTATGAGCATCAGGAGTGTTTGAAGATATAATCGGCGATGCTTCTGTTAGCCCATAGCCTTGATACATCGGCATGCCAAGTGCATAAAAAAATCTTTGAAGGTTAATATCCAATAAAGCACCACCACCTACAAAAAATTTCAAACGCCCGCCAAAATTTTGCCTTATTTTTTTAAATAATAATACATCAAAAAACCGGTATAATGGTTTTAATAATAACCTTAATCCTTTTCCTTTGTCAAATCCCTTGCGATTATAGATGTAAGCAATTTTCAATCCCGCATTAAATAAGATATTTGCAATAACTCCCTTTTCCTTTACACCATTTTCAATGTTTTTTTTGAAATTTTTTGCCAAAGCAGGAACACTAAGTAAGAAGTGGGGTTTTATTTCATTAATACAAACAGGAATATTACGTAGGGTTTCATTAGTGGTTTTGCCTATCTTGATTGAAGCAATACTGGCTCCGTTGCGCAGCAATGCATAAATACCAACAGTATGTGCGAAAGAATGATCCCATGGAAGAATATGTAATGACGTATAATATGAAGGCACTTCAAATATTGCAGACGCTTGCTCAATGTTATGCAAATAATTTTTGTGAGTTAAAATAATGCCTTTTGGATCGGCAGTAGTGCCAGAAGTATAACAAATGTTAGCATAATCATCATGACCTATTGATCTGATGATTTCAAGTAAATACCCCTTGTTGTCTTTCAGCCAATCCTCTCCATTTTCCAGGATTTGTTGCAGGCTGATAATTTGAATTTTATTATCCGTTTTAGGAAGAGGACCGTCAAAATCATCGAGCAAAATTATATGTTCCAACTCATCTAGCTGATCCATAAGCTCAAAAGCCTTGTGCTGATGGTTAGCTGATATTATTATGGTTTTACATCCTGAATGAGAAAGACGGAACTTTAAATCCTCGGGTTCATTTAATTTAACTGATAAAGGAACAGATATTGCACCACAAAACAGTATTGCCAACTCACTAATAACCCAATCATTACGACCCTCAGATATTAAAGCAATGCGATCAGATTTTTTTATGCCAAGCCGGCAAAGCCCTCCGGCATATTTCATTGTTCTTTTGCTGGCTTGCCGGTAAGTAATACCTGTATATTTATTACCAGGCTTTTCCCAAAGTATATGATTGTCAGGAAACTTTTTGACACTATTCAAAAAAAGATCCGGCAAAGATTTGAATTTGTAGTTCATATGGATTATTTAGTTTTGTTAAAATTTTGTTTTAACGCATTTAAATTAATAGTGGATATTAAATGCAAAATTTCTAATTTTGCATCGCTTTTAAAAATTGTCAACAATAATCAAAGCTTTGTTTCAAAACAATAAGTTTTTAAGAACTTTAAAAAACTATATAAGATCAGTTAATTTATAATATTGCAAATTTAAGAGAAATTGTATGCAAAAGTTTTGAATTGTTCAAATATGTATACGATTTATTAACTGATAAAATCTTTATTTGACATTAGCTTTTGTTGTATTTTTTTTATAGTTGTTATTTATTTGTTAAGTAATTTAAATTCATTCAAGCTATAAATCTTTATTATAATGTTTCAGCCTGTAATATTAAAAACTTTAAAGAACTATAGCAGCAGATTGTTTTTATCGGATTTGACATCCGGTATAATAGTTGCGATTGTTGCATTGCCACTGGCTGTGGCTTTTGCCATTGCTTCGGGGGTTTCTCCTGAGACTGGTTTAATAACTGCAGTTATAGGTGGTTTTATGATAAGTTTTTTTGCAGGCAGCCGTGTTCAAATTGGCGGCCCCTCGGGGGCACTTATTGTTGTGATTTATGGAATTGTAAATCAATATGGTTTTGAGGGTGTTGTAATTGCATCAATTTTAGCCGGAATAATGCTTGTAATATTTGGTTTTTTAAAAGCAGGCACCATTATACAGTTTATGCCACACCCAATAGTAGTGGGTTTTACAAGTGGTATTGCACTTATGATATTTACTTCCCAGGTACAGGAACTTTTTGGTTTTCCGGGCAATGATATTCCTGCAGAAATGCTAGGTAAATGGAAATATTATTTCAGTAAACTTGATAAAATAGATCTATCTGCTTTGGGAATCGGACTGGTTACAATTTTAATAACAACACTATGGCCCAGGGTATTGAGAAAGATTCCCGGTTCCTTAATAGCTATAATTGTTTCTGTGCTTATAGTTTTCTTTTTTAATATTGAAGTTGCAACTATTGGCAGTAAGTTTGGCGAGATGCGTACAGCCATTCAAATACCTGATTTATCAGGATTGAATTTTGAGTTAGTTCAGCAATTAATTGTTCCGGCCTTTACTATAGCTATGCTGATATCAATGGAGTCATTGTTTTCGGCCATTGTTGCCGACGGAGCTACCGGTTTTCGCCATCGCCCTAATACAGAGCTTATTTCTCATGGGATAGCTAATATTGTAACTCCGATTTTTGGTGGTATGGCTGCTTCAGGAGCTTTAGCCAAAACAATGACCAATGTTAGAAATGGTGGAAAAACCCCAATGGCAGGTGTTATACATGCTGTGGTTCTTTTGTTGTTTTTGCTGTTTTTAGGAGGGCTGACTAAATTAATACCTCTTGCATCACTTGCCGGTATTCTTGTGGTCGTTTCTTATAATATGAGTGAATGGCGGTCTTTTATTAATATTTTCAAAAATCCTAAAAGCGATGTTGCTGTTTTATTAACAACGTTTTTATTAACTGTTTTGGTTGGTTTAAATATAGCAATTCCTTTTGGAATTATACTGGCCCTTATTCTTTTTGCAAAACGAGTTATGGAAACTTCCAATATAGAAGTTTTTCATAGTGAAATAGAAGATGAAAAATCACATCTGTCTGAAGATGCAGATACAATAGATGTTCCTGAAGGTATTGAAGTATATCAAATCAAAGGGCCCTTCTTTTTTGGAATTGCCAATAAGTTTGAAGAGATTGAAAAAGAGATCAAGGAAAAGCCCAAAGTTAGAATATTACGACTTAGCCGTGTACCATTTATTGATTCGACAGGGCTAAAAAACCTAAGGACACTTATTAACAGATGTCATCAGCAGAATATTTTTGTTATACTTTCAGGTGTTGAACCAAAAGTTATGACTTCGTTGAAAAAGGATAGTATAATAAATCTTTTAACCTGGGATAATGTTTGCCCTGATATTGAAACATCTATATCGAGAGCAAAAGAGCTTATCCATTTTATGGAGCTTGATGAAAGCAAAAAAGGAATCAGATATAATAAAAATTACCCTTTAGATGGGTAGCGGCAAGGCAAGAGTGAACCGGTATTATGCCAATCAAGTCACCAACTTCAATTGAAAAGAATTCGTCAGGTTTCATTTTTATAATTCCGTGCTCTTGTGATATTTTTTTGACATACATGGGTTTTTCAGGAAATTTCCATCCGTCTTTAGTAAAAAAAACTACCATACCATATACCGGTCTTTTATTTTCAATAATATAATCTTTTGAAAGATGTATTGCTCCGCCATAAACGACTATTTCATGTCTATTAACATATTTTGCAACTACCGGGGCAGCCACAGCCGCTGCTATATCATCCGGATTACATATTTTGGCTTTAAGCTGCATTAAATCATAAAACACAAAATTGCCCGGCCTGATTTCATCTACGCCATCAAATTTATCTAAAACAGTGCATGAGGGCGTGTCGCCCCAGGAGATAATTATATCAGAATAACTTTTTGAAAAGTAATTTTTAAGTGTTTGCAGCTTTTTTATAATCTTGTTGTAAAGTGGTTCAATATCAGAAACACTTTTTGCCTGGTAAAAATGACCTGCATGAGCCACAAAACCTTTAAATTTGAGTTTATCATTCATTTCGGCCAAATCCAGCATCTTTTCAATTTCAATAATAGATTCCGGTTTATAACCGCAACGTTTAGAGCCAACATCTATCTTAACGTAAAAATCAACCTTGTTTTTTAATTTTTTTGTAAACAGTGGAAGAGGTTCATTGCCTGCAAGAAGAATGCTTATGTTGATCTTTTCAGATAATTTATTTAATGTACTGATTTCGCGCAAATTGAAAGGAAAAGCAACCATTATGTCATTCCAGCCATTGTCGGCAAAAAATTGCGCCATAGAAAAAGATGAAACGGCAATCTTTTCAATACCTTCATCCTTAAACCATTGACCTACTTGGGTTGATTGATGAGTTTTGAAATGAGGCCGGAAAATTACATTGCTTTTCCGGCCTTTTTCAGCCATTGTCTTGATATTATTAAGACAAATAGACTTTTTAATAACCAGAGCCGGGGTTTTTATTTTTTTCATAAATAAAGATTTTAGAACACGTTTTTTGCCAAAATCTTTTAATATCCTGAAAACCCCAATTTATAAACTTTATATACCAATTCACCAAGTCATAAAAAAATAATGCATTGATATGTTCTTCTAATTCACAATTTCAGGATTTATATTAACTTTTCAGGATTATCAATGGTATATCTTTTCCTGTTAAGTATAATATATAATGATTTTAACCTATAATTCTTTTATTTTCTTTTCAACTATACCTAGTATTTCTTTTTCTTTGGCGATAGTATTTTTCTCTAATTCGGCTCCCTTGTTCATTACCTCATCAACAAACTTTTTGTCATCGAAGTCTTGAGTATTAATTTTAACATTAAGGAATGCTCCTACTACTGCTGCTCTTGCACATGCAGCACCTACTCCTGCATCTGATATGGAACTTGGAAGCCCGATTTCTGCCATTGCTTTCATGACTTCCATTGATTCATAAGATTTTTCCATAACTTTTAATGGAACTTGTATAGCATATTTGGTGGCCTCATTAATAGCTTTTTTTCTTGCCTGTTTTTCCTGATCGTTGCCTTTTGGCATACCAAAAGCACTCATTATTTTATTGAATGCAATAGTGTCTTCATCTACCAGTTTAAGAAGCTCATCCTTGTATTCCTGTCCTTTTTCAGCCCACTTGCTATATTTTTCCCAGTGTTCGTCCCATCCTCTTTTGTGTGATGAGATGTTTGCTACCATCGTACCCAATGATACTCCTAAAGATCCTACATAAGAGGATATTGAACCACCACCCGGAGCAGGAGATTCTGATGCTGTTTCATCAGCAAATTCCTGCAAGTTCATATTCACGAGCTTTTTAGAGTTATCATCCTCGATCATGTATTCGATGATTTTTTCTTTTGGATTAAACGGACCAAGCTCATCAAGACCCATTGATTTTATTGCAATTTTTATAAGTTCAGACTCAGATACCCCTAAGCTGCGTTTTTGTTTTTTCAAATAATGCTTTCCGGCATCCAGTATAGCCTTTAGGGGAACAAGTCCTACTATTTCAGAACCGGTTACTCTTAATCCCCGGGCATTAGCTTTTTTACATGCTTCATCAAAAGCTTCATGTATTGACGTAACAGATATGTTGGTCAGGTTTACTGAAATCTGCGCTATACCATATTCTTCGATATACCATCCTATACCTTTTACTGCTTTAAGACTACCTGGTATGTATACCGGATCTCCATTCTCATCTTTAACAATCGGGCCTGTCAATGGATTTCCTTCGCGCTTTACCCGGCCCTTTTCTCTTATGTCAAAAGCTACTGCATTAGCCCTTCTTGTTGAAGTAGTATTAAGGTTAATATTATATGCTACCAGAAAATCACGTGCACCAACTGCTGTAACCCCTGATTTTTCATTGAACTCAGCAGGCCCGTAGTCAGGTTTCCACTCAGGGTCTTTTAGCTTGGCTGCCATTCCTTCATATTCGCCCGAACGAATATTTGCAAGGTTCCTTCTTTCAGGCTTTGTAGCAGCGTCTTCATAACAAAAAACCGGGATGCCAAGCTCGCTCCCAATCCGCTCAGCCAACTTATAAGAGTATTCAACAGTTTCTTCCATTGATATATTTGATACCGGTACCAACGGACAAACATCAGTAGCTCCCATTCGTGGGTGCTCACCCTTATGCTTACTCATATCAATGAGCTCCGAAGCCTTTTTTACAGCCCTGAAAGCCGCATCAACAACCTCATCAGGAGTGCCAACGAAAGTTACCACAGTGCGATTTGTTGCTTTGCCAGGCTCTACATCCAAAAGCTTAACACCTTCAGTATTATCTATTTCCGCAGTAATCTGATCAATAACGTTTCTATCACAACCTTCACTAAAATTTGGAACACATTCTACAAGTTTTTTCATAAGCTCAGTTTTTTAATTTAAACATATCATTTTTGTTAAATATTATAAAATTCAATAAATATCTAAAATAAATATTTAATAAAATATCTGTATGGTAATATAATTTTTTATAATACAGCAAAGCTCAAAAATAATTAAAACATGGTTATTTTAAAAACCTTTTTTGATTTCTTTCTCTTGAGATTAAAGTTAAATTAAATTATTAAAACCGAGGGTGATTTCTTAATAAAAGTTCTCAGGCTTTTAATTTCTAAAAACAGGGTAAAAAATATAATTTTAAATAAACGTTGGATTATGATTAATACAAAGATCAATTCCAGGAAAAATTACAGGATCAATCTTTATTTTTGTACTGTGTGATTTACAGTTTTTTGTCCGGGATGGCGAGTCGGCAGCCCCGGTTCTTCATAATACTTTGTGGGGTTTGAATTAAAACCAGGCAAAGTATCTCATATTTTAATCCAAACAGTAGTTTTTATAATTAATAAAAAAGGCTGTTTTTGATACAACAGCCTCTTTTTTAAACTTGAATTATTGTTAAATCCTTTTTTCTTTGATACGAGCACTTTTTCCTCTTCTTTCACGAAGGTAGAATATTCTTGCTCTTCTGACACTACCACGGCGATTGACCTTTATTTTTTCAATAAATGGCGAGTGTAAAGGAAATACTCGTTCAACACCTATACTGCCTGACATTTTGCGAACAGTAAAAGTTTCGGTTTTGCCTTTTCCGCGTCTTTGCAAAACAACACCCTGAAAAGGCTGAATTCTTTCCTTATTACCCTCTTTAATTTTATAATAAACAGTAATGTTATCACCCGAGCTAAATGCCGGCCATTTTTGTTTTTTAACCAGTGTGTCCTCTACAAAATTTATTGTTTCTGTCTGGTTCATCAGTAATATATTTTTTATAAATTTAAATCTTATTGCCTGAAAAGGAAGTGCAAAATTATTTAATTATTTCGAAAAAAAAAATTATTTATACTATTCTTTTAATATGTCATTGAAAATTTTGCTTAGTTGTTGATTAATAATGTTTTTATAAGTTTTTTTTAAATTGGTTTTAAATTTTCTAAATAACTATGATAATACTAACTTTGCTATTCTGTAATTTGGTAAGCCGGAATTGTAAAACCCTATAAATTAACTATAGTTATGTCAATAAACAAAGATATTATAGATAAAGCCAAATCATGGCTTAGCGAAAGTTT
Organism: Bacteroidales bacterium; assembly: GCA_003550725.1. Classification (GTDB taxonomy): domain Bacteria; phylum Bacteroidota; class Bacteroidia; order Bacteroidales; family UBA7960; genus PUKZ01. Next base: position 9,914 of record PUKZ01000156.1, read on the forward strand.
TGATGAAGAAACTCGCAGCCAGGTGAAATATTTGTTAGATAATGATCATCGTGAACTTGTGGAATCATTCTATAAGGATTTGGAGTTTGGCACAGGTGGATTGCGTGGTATTATGGGTGTTGGTACTAACCGGATGAATAAATACACTGTTGGCGTTGCAACCCAGGGGTTAGCTAATTATCTGAAAAAATCATTTTCTGCTTGCCGGGAGATAAAAGTTGCCATTGCATATGATTGCAGGAATTTATCTGATTATTTTGCCAGAATTGCTTCCGAGGTATTATCAGCTAACGGTATAAAAGTTCACTTGTTTGACTCACTGCGTCCTACACCATTACTGTCATTTGCAATTCGTTATTTGAATTGCCAGTCGGGTATTGTAATTACGGCATCTCATAACCCTAAGGAATACAACGGTTATAAAGCCTACTGGGAAGATGGAGGCCAAGTGGTTTCGCCTCATGATAAGAATATCGTTGATGAGGTAAAACAAATAGAATCAATTAAAGATGTTAAATTTAATAAAGTTGATAAAAACATCATTATAGCAAGTAATGAGGTAGATCAGGCATATTTGGAAAAAATAAAGACTTTGATTATATCACCCGATATTATTTCAAAACATAAAGATCTTAAAATAGTTTTTACTCCAATTCACGGTTCTGCAGTTAAGCTAGGCCCTGAAGGTTTGAAAGCTTATGGTTTTGAAAATGTAATTAGTGTAAAAGAACAAGATGTTGTTGATGGTAATTTTCCTACAGTTTTCTCACCCAATCCCGAAGAACCTGCAGCACTGGAAATGGCTTTGAATAAAGCCAGGGAAACAGGTGGTGAATTAGTTTTGGGAACAGATCCTGATGGCGATAGGGTAGGTGTTATAGTTAAAAATCTAAGTAATGAATATGTTTTTTTGAGTGGTAACCAGATAGCTTCATTGATAATATTCTATTTACTGAATAAATACAAAGAAAAGAACCTTATTAAAGGTAATGAATACATAGTAAAAACTATTGTCACTACAGACCTGCTTAAAGTTATTGCAGATAATTATGGCGTTGAATGTTATGAGACACTTACAGGTTTTAAATTCATCGCTGATATTATTCGAAAATTTGAAGGTGAAAAAAAGTTCATAGGTGGAGGTGAAGAGAGCTATGGTTATCTGGTTGGCGACTTTGTTCGCGATAAGGATGCTATAATATCATGTTGTGTTATTTCCGAAATTGCTGCCTGGGCAAAAGAACAGAATAAAACTCTTTATGAGCTGATGATTGATGTTTATTTGAAATTTGGATTTTTTAAAGAAAAACTTATTTCGTTTACTAAAAAAGGCAAAGAAGGGTATGAAGAGATACAAAAAATTATGGAGGGGTATCGTAATAACCCGCCAAAAAAAATTAACGGTTCGCTGATTACTGAAATAATTGACTACGCAAGGCAAAAACGCTTCAATATTAAAACCGGCAAAGAATATGCGGTTAAACTGCCGGTATCAAATGTTTTACAATTATTGCTTGAAGATGGAAGTAAAATAACAATGCGCCCTTCAGGAACAGAACCCAAAATCAAATTTTATTTTGCCGTGAAGAGCTTTTTGAATAACCCGGAAAGCTTCAAAGCAGTTGATATAGAACTTGAAAAAAAGATTGATGAAATTATTAATGATTTGAAAATAAATTAAGTTAATTGGATATATTGTGATAGCTCTATTTAGTGTTTATTATAACAGGTAAATATAAAAAAACAGAGATGTTTTGCTGAAAAACAATTCAGTAATGTAACTGGTTTTATTTAAAAAAAGTCAAATAAAACAAAACCCATTCTTTAAATTGAATTCATTTTCGATATTTTCTAAAGCAATCAATGCTTTTTTTTCATCTTTTACAATTTGTTCTTGTAGTAGTTTTATATTAGGGAATGATATTTCATCACGGAGCTTGTTAATAAAGTGAATTGATATTTTACTTCCGTATATGGTATCAGAAAAATCAAAAATGTGAGATTCGATCGTAACACCGCTACTCTTAAAAGTTGGACGCATTCCTATATTTACCATGCTTTTATACCATTTGTCATTAATATTTACCAGTGCAGTATAAACTCCCCTGGCAGGTATCTTTTTGCGATTATCTTCAGGAGAAACATTAGCGGTAGGATAGCCCAATTTTTGCCCAAGGTTATTTCCGTATACCACACTACCCCTTATTTGATATAAGTATCCTAGCTCGGAAGCAGCTTTTTTAACCATACCTTTATCAAGCATCTTGTATGGTATGCTAAAATCATTTAATTCATGAGCTAAAAAATTAAATCGGTTACCATCATAATTGTTACATGAAGAAAAGCTTAAAGAACTATCAATCCAGGTATTTTCTGCATTTTTTGTTAATGCTTGCAAAGTATTGCTAAAATTACCTTTTTTTTTGCACTTTAAATTTTCTTCTGTAGTAATTATGAGATGCTGAACCCCTGAAATCCTTAAAAAATCAATAAATTCATCTTTGCAATTCAGAATACAGGTTTTGTTATAACCCGACTTTGCTTTTTTAACAGACCACTTATCGTCAACATGAATAAAAAGCGTGTTAAAAAAATCGCTTCTGATAATGTTTTTCAGATATTGCCATTTTTTCACAGTAATACCGGGAAAGGATTCTATAACTATATATCTGAAAGATTCGTCAGCCGAAATATTATTTGATTTATATAACTTCAATTTTTTTATTTTTAAGGCTAAAATACTAAACAATAATAAATATCATGTTGGAAATTTAGTATAAATAAATAAAATTAATATAATTCAGAATTAATCTTAATAAATTTTTTTGTTGTATTATATTGAAGGCCATCGTGTTATCTATTTTGGCAGGATAAATTAAATATAAAAGGCCAAACTTTTTTCGATTAGTAATAAAAATGTTTAAATTCGTTTTATCAAAAATTTATTTTTTTGGGCTTAAGTAACTAAAATTATTGTTGATGGAAAATAAGAAAGGTTCAATACTTCAAGTAATAGGTCCTGTTGTTGATGTGTCTTTTGAGAACGTTGAAATGCTGCCCAATATTTATGAGGCTCTGGAGGTAACAAACGATCTTGGTAATGTTATAGTTCTTGAATGTCAGCAGCATGTTGGTGAGGATACTGTTCGCACAATTGCAATGGACTCAACCGATGGTCTTTATAAAGGCAAAGAGGTTATTTCTACAGGTAGGCCTATAACCATGCCGGCAGGGCAGGAGATACGCGGGCGATTGTTGAATGTTATAGGCAAGAGTATAGATGGCATGGGTGATATAGATACCCAAAAGAGATACCCTATTCATCGTGAAGCTCCGAAGTTTGATGAACTAAAAACAGAAAATGAGATTCTTTATACCGGAATAAAGGTAATTGATTTGCTTATGCCTTATTTGAAAGGTGGCAAGATCGGATTGTTTGGTGGTGCCGGTGTTGGCAAGACGGTTCTGATTATGGAGCTTATAAACAATATTGCTAAGGGTTATAAAGGCACCAGTGTTTTTGCCGGCGTTGGCGAGCGTACACGTGAGGGAAATGACCTTTTAAGGGAGATGATCGAATCTGATGTTATCCGTTATGGTGAAGAGTTTAAGAAGTCGATGGAGGAAGGCAAGTGGGACATTTCAAAGGTTGATAAAAACGAGCTTAAGCAATCACAGGCAACTTTGGTTTTTGGCCAGATGAACGAACCTCCGGGTGCACGTGCCAGGGTTGCACTTTCAGGATTATCTATTGCCGAATATTTCAGGGATGGTGATGATGATACCTCAGGCTCCGATATTTTGTTTTTTCTTGACAATATTTTCCGCTTTACACAAGCAGGTTCAGAAGTTTCTGCCCTTTTGGGAAGAATGCCTTCGGCAGTCGGATATCAGCCTACTCTTGCCACAGAAATGGGTTTAATGCAAGAGAGGATTACATCAACAAAACGTGGTTCTATCACGTCTGTTCAGGCTGTATATGTGCCCGCAGATGACCTTACCGACCCTGCTCCAGCAACTACATTTTCACACCTTGATGCTACAACTGTGCTTAGCCGTAAAATTTTTGAACTTGGAATTTATCCTGCAGTTGACCCGCTGGATTCAAGCTCCCGGATACTTGCACCCGAAATAGTGGGAGAGGAACACTATAATGTAGCAAAACAGGTAAAAGTTTTGTTGCAACGATATAAAGAGTTGCAGGATATAATAGCAATACTTGGAATGGACGAATTGTCGGAAGAAGATAAACTGGCAGTTAATAGAGCAAGGAAGGTACAAAGATTCCTTAGTCAGCCTTTCTTCGTTGCCGAACAGTTTACCGGGCTAAAAGGTGAATTTGTGCCTATTGAAGAAATTATCAAAGGATTTAAAATGATTATAAACGGCGAGACCGATCAATATCCTGAAGCATCATTTATGCTTGTGGGAACAATAGACCAAGCTATAGAAAAAGGAAAATCATTACTTGAACATTCATCTAAAGGCTAATTAAATGTTTTTGGAAATAATCTCACCCGAAAAAACTATTTTCTCCGGTAATGTTGTTTTAGTGCAGCTGCCCGGAGAAATGGGTTCTTTTGAAATTCTCCGGAATCATGCTCCATTAATAGCACTTATAGAGAAAGGAAAGGCTAAAATCATTGACGGAAATCGTAAAATGTTTTACATTGATGTGGATAAGGGTGTTGTTGAAGTAAAAAATAACCAAATCAGGGTTCTAATGTCGTAGGCTATTTACTTTTTTTGAAGGCTTTTCAGATCTTTGAAAAATGAAGGATATGATTTTGTTATCACTTGCGGGTTTTCAATTCTAACAGTATTTTTTGCTACAAGAGCAGCAACGGCACATGACATAGCTATTCTATGGTCATTTTGTGAATTAATAATACCTCCTTTGCATTTGCCACCTTTTACTATCATTGTATTTTTATGAAATGTTATACCAATGTTTAGTTTTGCAAATTCATTTTTGAGTGTATCTGCCCTGTTACTTTCTTTGTGAACTAATCTGTCTATACCTGTTATTTTTGATTCACCATCACAATTTGAAGCAAGTGCAACAAGAGGAGGGAACAGGTCGGGACAATGAGATGCATTGAATTCAAATGCTTTAAGAGGTTTTTTTTCAACCGATATCAAGTCTTTTTTGACTAAAATATCAGCGCCGGCTTCCTCTAAAGCTTTTATTATAGCCTTGTCGGGTTGTAATGAGTCATATTTTAGGTTCTTTACAGTAACTTTTCCGGCTATAGCTCCGGCAACAAGCATAAATGCCGCCGCACTCCAGTCGCCTTCAACTGAAAAAATACAGGGTTTGTATGATTGACCCCCTTTTACATAAAAATTCTGGTAATTTTGGTTTTCTACAACAACACCAAATTTATTTATCACATCTATAGTTAGGTCAATATATTGTTTGCTTTTGAGATTGTTAACCTGTAGTTCCAAATCATTTTCAATACGTGGAGCAGCAATAAGTAAACCCGTTAATAATTGAGAACTAATGCTTCCATCAATAACTCCTGTTGTTGTTTCGATGCATCCTTTTACCTTTACCGGAATCCTGCCCTTATTTGTTGTGCATTTCACTCCTAAAGCATGAAGACACTCTTCTATATTATACATTGGCCGGTTTAACAGTGAACCTTTTCCTGTAAGAGTAATTTCTTCTTTAAATGTAGCCGCAATAGCAGCAAACATTCTGATACACAGGCCGGATTCTCTGCATTGCAGGGGTATGACAGGAGGCCTCATTCCTCCATAAATTGATAAAGTGTCTGCAGTTTTATCAATTAACACACCAAATTGTTCAGAAACACCAATTGTAGCTAACACATCATCACAATCTCCCGCAGAAATAATAAGCGAATTTCCATCTGCCATAGCTGCAATTGCAATAGCCCTTTGAGCAATACTTTTAGAAGGTGGGGCAGTTATTGTACCATCAACCTCCGAAGGTGTTACAATTTTCAATATATTATTACTGGTTTGCAATTTTTTGCTAATATATTATTCGTAATTATCTGAATTATCCTTGAAAATAGCCTTACAATATCCGATTTTATTAAATTTACCTAAAACTAAACCATTAATAAAAATTTTTGAGTAATCTGTTTTATGAAGTAATAAATATAATTTTAATTAGAAATTTCAGTCACCACTGATAAGGTTAACAATTTTTTTCATTTCAAAATAATCAATTTGCCCCATAGCTGTTGGATTTTCTCCATAAGAAGCATAAGTAAATGGAGCCCCTAAATAAGGAGCAGCAATACGTGTAATAGTTCCTCCGATTCCCATGCCCAGTGCAATAAGGTTATCATAACAGGAGTATAAACTAAGCAGGCGTTGGTTGTCTGAATTGGTATTGCTTTTACTTGCAATTTTAACCAGGTCAGCACCTTCTGAGAACATTGAATCTATATGGTTTTTTAATTCTGTTAGTTTTGGAGTATGAGTAAAAAAGTGTTTTGAAAAAATTATTTTACAATTATTTTTTCGTGCAATGTTGCTTATATCTTTTTTCATTTCATAATTTGTATTGTCCTCAAGATCTGTATATGCAGCCCCGGCTTTGATGGAGGTTTCAATAATCTTTGCCGTTTTTGTATCATCATACACTCCTTTTCGGCAAGTGGCTATCAAGCAGTTGTGGCTTGAAAAAATCTTTTTAATACCTTTTTCGGTTAATATCAGCCTATCTAAACGCAATTCAGCCATTTCTACTTCTTTTAACAGCGCGGGTATCTTTGAAGCTTCAATATTGCTGAGGCTTGCGCATATTTTAAAATTCCGCTTCATTCAAAACAAATTTTTTTAATTCATTGAAAGATATAGGTTTAACAGCTGTATCTCCAATTTTGTTAATCATAACAAAGTTAATCTGATTTTCACTTTTCTTTTTGTCTTTTATTATTGCTTTTAGAACCTCATCTTTATTGGCTTTTGTTGTTACAGGCAACCCAATATCTTTAATCAGGTTGATGATTCGATCTTTTTCTTCTTTTTTAAGGTGTCCAAAATTGGCTGAAGCCGCAGCTGAGAAAACCAAGCCTGCGGCAACGGCGTGTCCGTGCGGGATGCCGGCCACTTTTTCAACACCATGTCCCCATGTATGTCCAAGATTTAATTTCTGACGTTCATTGCTATCAAAAACATCCTTTTCAACTATTGCAACTTTTGTTTTTACCGAGCGGATAATAATTTGTTCAAGCTCTTTTTGTTCAAGTGACATTATAGAAAATCTTTTCTTTTCCAGAATATTAAATTGTTCTTTATCATCTATAATTGAATGTTTTATTATTTCAGCAAGTCCGTTAAGGTATTCTTTTTTCGGAATTGTTTTTATCATATTTGGATCACAAATAACAAATTCAGGCTGATTAATTGTGCCTGCAATATTTTTGTAGCCATTGATGTTAACACCGTTTTTGCCTCCTATTGCAGCATCAACCTGTGCTAGTAAAGTAGATGCAACAAATCCGAATTTTACACCACGCATGTATGTAGAAGCTACGAATCCTGTTAAATCACAGACCACCCCACCGCCTATACCCACAATGAATGAATTTCTGTCAGCTTCGTTCTCTAATAACCAGTAATAAATAGCACTTACAGTTATCAAATTCTTAGATAGCTCTCCTGGCTTAACCGAATAAATTGGGCATTTCGGGAAATACCGGCTGTATAAGCTGTTGACATTATTATCGGTAATAATAAATAATTTTTTACCAGGCACATATTTTATTAAATTGTTAATAGTTTCGCCAATATGTATAAAATAACTTTTATTACCGGCTTTAAAGCGAACTGAATCCATCATTAATTCAATTTTGTTAAGGGAAAATGTGAAGTTTGATTTTGTTTAATAGGCTGCTTGATTAATGCTACTGCCTGTTATTAAGCTTTCAATAACTTTTGGGTAAAACTCATACTCAAGCTTGTGTACTTCTTCAGCAAGCGAGTCGGGAGAGCGGTCTTCAGGGACTTTGCAACATGCCTGAAATATGATTGCACCTTTATCATATTTTTCATTACCATAATGAATCGTTATACCGCTTTTTTCCCTGCCTTCGTTGATAACAGCCTCATGTACTTTTCTTCCGTACATGCCCTTGCCGCCAAAATCAGGCAGTAAAGCAGGATGTATATTAACGATCTTTTCCTGGTATTTTTCAATCAGCCAGGAAGGTACCAATATCAAAAATCCCGCCAGTGCAATAAAATCAATATCATATTTGTCGAAAACAGGTAATACTATTTCCCGGTTATTCCATTGCTTGGTAGGTATTACCTCAACCGGCACGTTGTGTTTTTTTGCCCTTGAAATTGCTTTTGCATCCGATCTATTGGTTACAAGTAGTGCAGTATTTATTTTTGGATGATCTTTAAAAAATATAATGATATTTTCCGCATTAGTTCCGCTTCCCGATGCAAGAATAGCCAGGTTTGTCATAGAATTACTACTATTCATTTTTTTATTAATCTTAGATTTTCACGGTAAATGCAACTTAAAGGGATTTAATTAAAATAGATATTTTCAAGAATGGGAAGAGGTAAAACCTCCTCCCATCTCTTGAAGGTTTTCATTAATTTTACCCCCTAA
>PUKZ01000067.1 GCA_003550725.1 Bacteroidales bacterium
CCCAATAGCCGTAGTCGTTTTCCCTTCTCCCGACGGAGTAGGTGTAATAGCTGTTACAAGTATTAGTTTGTTTTTTTTAATTTTTTCTTCGTCAATTAACGTCAGGGGCAATTTTGCTTTATATTTGCCATAAGTTTCCAGTTGGTTTTTGTCAATATTTAGTTGTTGCGCAATTTCTTCAATATGAAGCATCTTAGCTTCCCTTGCAATTTCAATATCTTTCTTCATATGTTTTATTTTTATAATTAACTCAAGTTGTTAGTTATTTATTTAAATATCAATTTATTAAAATTATAAAATGTCAGTGGTTATTAACATTTTGTTAATTTGTTGTTAATAAGGGTTTTGTAGAATTTTTATAACCTGGGAAATTATAAAATGTTTAATAAAACGATTGCAATTTACACAATTATTGATGATTTTTTGAAAGAAATGCATTATAATGAACAAAAAAACAGAAAAGTTTCTGATGCAGAAATTATTACTACTATGATAGTTAGTGTTTTTACCAACTCACCCTAGCGATTAAATAGAGATAGCATTATGGCGCCTATAAGAGTTGCTGGTATAATTCTTTGGACATTCTTTCCTATCGCTATTCACCCTCTACGAGGGCTTAGTTCGTTTATTGGCAATAGAGTAAGCCTTTCTAACCTTTAAGCTTTAGTTTTTGCTTTTGGGTAAGAAACTTCCGATTTACCTCCCCATAAACCTCTTCGAGTCTCCCCATTCCCCATAACCGATCTCTGCGCCGGCCAGCCTGGCTAATTGTGCGAGGTTGGCGGCGGAGTCTTCTGCGTTTTCGTTGGTGCCCGGCTTATTGTCATAAAGTTTGTAACTGTTGCGATATATTCCGGGTGTAATATTTGGCATGAGAATATTAGCACCTGCGCGGATAGCGTCTGCTCTGCCTTCAATATTAATAGCTTGCAGTGCCGTAGTGGCTGCCATATTTATATCTTTCATGATCAATCGGAGTATTGCCAACATTTTTATGGATAGTTTCAGCCGTTCTTCTATCGGCAACAGTAGATGGCGTTTTTTGAACATGGGGGTGTCGGGATGTTCAATATATGGGCCCATGCCGCACATGTCAATATCAAACTCTTTCATAAACAATAGATCATCAGCCAGATATTCAATTTTCTGGTAGGGCAGGCCTATCATTATCCCTGTACCTGTTTGGAAACCCAGTTTTTTAAGCAGGTGAAGACATTCAATCCTTTTTTCCCACTTATGTAACTTATCTTTGGGGTGCAATCGGGAATACAGTTTCTTGTTTGATGTTTCTATACGCAAAAGGTATCTGTGAGCGCCGGCTTCATACCACCGGCGATAAACATCCTCGGTTTGTTCTCCACATGATAGTGTAATGCCCAGCTTCCCATTTGAAAGCTCTTTGATCTCTTTGACAAGCGATTCTATCCTTTTAGTGTTTTTGATGCTTTGAAGCTCACCTGTTTGAATTACCACCGAACCGAATTTTTTTTCAAAGGCAAACTTTGCAGCTTCCAGCACCTCTTCATCTCTGATTAAAAACCTTTGAATATTATTGTTGTCCCTTCTAATACCACAGTAATAACAGTTTTTGCTGCAAATATTTGATAGCTCTATTAGCCCTCTTAAATAGACTTTATTGCCCACATATTTTTGCTTTATTTCAGCCGATTTTTCAAACAGCAATTTCATGTCATCACCCTCAGCTTTGAGAAGGGTAATTATATCCTGTTTTGAAAAAGAGTCTTTATTTAGAATTTCATTTATCACTGTTTTATAAAGTTTTAAATGGTTCTGTCACTCTTTCGAAGATTCCATTCACCCATGCAATTGCCATACCGTAGTTGGTTACAGGTACTGATGATTTAATAAAAGGTTTCAGGCGTGATATCAACTGTTTTCTTGTTACCATACATCCGCCGCATTGAATTACAAGTTTATACGTTTCGGCAGGCTTTTCTATATCTGCCAGCCCCGGAACAACATCAAACTCCAGCTTTTTGCCTGTGTGTTTCCCGAGCCATGCGGGGATTTTGTAACGTCCTATATCATCACAGCTAACATGATGTGTGCATGATTCAAGGATAAGTACTTTATCACCGTCCTGTAGGTTGTCTATTGCCGGTGTTCCTTTAAGAAAAGCTCCAAAATCTCCTCTTAACTTTGAAAAAACTACGCTAAACCCTGTAAGCAGAACATCTTCGGGAACGATCTTTGAAACAAATTCAAATGCCTGGCTGTCGGTAACAACCAATGCTGGTTTTATTCCCAGCTTAAAGAAATCTTCAAGCTCGCTTTCTTTTACCGACATGCATATACAGTCATTGTCGAGCAAATCGCGCCATGACATTACCTGTGGCAGGATCATCCTGCCAACGGGAGCTTCTGAATCAATTGGTGTTACAAGAAGTACTATGTCTTTGGGCTTTACGATATCTCCAAACAAAGAAGGGTAAACATAAGCAGTTTCAGGAATAGCCAGCTTGATCTCTTCTATAAGCTCTTCAAATTTATCAGGCTGCCTGATACTAAACCTTAATATGTCTTTTCCGGTTTGTTGTTTTACAGTATCTTTGAAATCTACTAAAGGTTCTTCAATATCTGACTTGTTGTGTACAATTAAAAAGGGAACATCATAATATTGAAAGCGTTTTATTAGCTGATTTTCAAACTCTCCGAAAGTATTACCGGCAAGAAGGATAATTCCCATATCTATTGTTGGGATTACCTTCATTGTTTTATCAATTCTCAGCTTTCCAAGATCACCCTCATCGTCTATACCGGCTGTGTCAATAATAATTGCAGGGCCGACTCCAAATATCTCACACGACTTTTTAACCGGGTCGGTTGTAGTGCCCGGATGGTCGGAGACTATGGCGATATTTTGCCCTGTCAGCAGGTTGATAAATGAGCTTTTGCCGTTGTTGCGCCTGCCGAAGATGCCTATGTGGGGTTTAGTGTCTTTTCCTTTCATTTTATTCAGGTATTGGGTAACAGGTGACGGGTAGCGGGTTATCAGGAAATCACTCGTTACTCGTTACTCGTTGCTATTGTAAAAGTTTTATTTCCAAAATTAACTTTGTTTTATTAGAAATAAAGATCTCTTTTACCATTTTTCATTTCCGCAATTCTTTCTCGTAATTTGGTTCTTATTTTTTCATCCGGCAGTTCGTTGATATTTTTTTCTATAACCTGCCATCCTTTTTGCGCTGTTTCTTCGACTGCATAGTCGAGCAGGTATTCGCCAAGAGTAAGTATTGCGTTTGGTGAGCAAAATCTTTTAATAAATCCGGGCACAGAGAATTCCATAAAATGCTCACCTGTTCTACCGAGCCTATAACATGCGGTGCAGAATGATGGCAGCATGTTTTGTTCAAGAAGTTCATCTATTATTTCATTTAGCGACCTGTTATCATTAATTCTAAATTGTCCTTTGTTGAGGTTTTGTTCCTCATTTCGTGTATGAGAGTAGCTTCCAAGTTCCAGTTTAGTACCGCCGTCAATCTGGCTTACGCCGTAGTTCAAGCACTCCTTGCGCAGTTCGGCCGGCTCGCGGGCAGTAAGAATTAATCCTGTATATGGTACTGCAAGGCGAAGTACTGCTATCATTTTTGCAAAGTCGCTGTCGCTAACCATATATTTAGTACCCATTTTAAGCATTGAAGCATCTTTTATTCTTGGGAAAGAGATAGTGTGTGGCCCGATATTATAACAGGCTTCCAGGTGATTAGTATGGCGTACAAGTCCCAAGACCTCGTATTTCCAGTCGTACAGTCCAAAGAGGGCACCTATACCCACATCATCAAGCCCGGCTTCCTGTGCACGGTCAAGAGATGTAAGCCTGTAGCCAAAATCAGCTTTTTTACCTCTTATATGGTATGTTTTATAAGCTTCCGGATGATAAGTTTCCTGGAAAACCTGGTATGTGCCAATACCTGCTTCTTTCACCTTTCTATAGCCTTCAATGTCGAGAGGTGCAGCATTGATGTTTACACGTCTAATTTCACCGTTGCCTTTTTTTACAGAATATGAAAGTTTAGTACAATGCGCTATATAATCGGCATCATATTGATCATGCTCACCAAAAACAAGTATCAGTCTTTTTTGCCCGTTGTCTTCAAGCGCTTCAATTTCATGGGTAATCTCGTTGTCGGAGAGTGTTTTTCTTACGGTATTTTTATTGCTTGCTTTGAAACCACAGTAGGTGCAGTTGTTTTGGCATTTATTGCCAATATATAAAGGTGCGAAGAGAACAATGCGGTTACCGTAAATGTTTTCTTTAAGTTTACGGGCTCCATCTTTAATCATTTGAATATGATCAGGGTCTGTGGCATTAACCAAAACAGCAGTCTCTTGCATGCTAAGCCTGGTTTTAGCCAAAGACTTATCAATGATGTCACTGATTAATCTTTTATCAGGCTTCGCATTCTTAAGAATACAGGTAATCTCATCAGGGTCAATGAATGGCTTCATTGGCTCATCCGGTATGGAATATTTTTGAGTTACAAACTCCATAATACAATTGCATGTTTTAAATAATTAATTGTCAGTTAAAATCTGACTATTTATATCAAAACCTTGTAAACTCATTACTGTCAGCTCCCAACTTCTCTTTTACCATTAAGCCAACGGTAAATTTACAATAAATTTACTCCCAACATCTGGTTCGCTGTCTACATTAATTGTACCATTATACATATCCACCATTTTTTTTGTAATTGACAGCCCGAGTCCACTTCCGGGAACAGCTTGCGTTTTAGCGTTTTTAAGACGTACAAAATCCTGGAATAACAGATCAATATCATCTTGGCTCATACCAATACCGGTATCTGTAACGCTTATGGTTAGTTTATCATCATCTTTATTTAATGATACATATACTTCTCCGTTTTCTTTATTGTACTTCACGGCATTTGATACGAGATTATTGAATATTATCTCCAATTCATTTTTGTCAGCATTCATATATATGTTTTCCTCTCCTTCTAAATGAATTTTTATGTTTTGCTGCTGTGCCATTGGCTCAAATGAATCAATAGCAGTTTTTGCAATATCTGCAATATCTAATTTTTGCAGGTTACGTTTTTTGCTTCCGGATTCAATTCTTGTTAGATCCATAAGATCGGAAATTAAAGAGCGCATTCCTTTTATACGTTCCATTGAACGGTCTATCATTTCCATATAGTCATCAATGGTATCACCTAACTGTTTATCTTTTATCATTCTAAGATAACCTTCTATAGCATTAATTGGTGACTTTAGCTCGTGCGATAGAACTGAAAGAAACTGAAATCTGTTATCTTCGCCTCCTTCCTGCATTGTGCGGGTCATACGTTTCAGATACAGATGCTTGGTGATGTTTTCTACAGAAGTTTTTAATTCATCTGGCTTAAAAGGTTTTGGTGCAAAGTTGTAAGCTCCGTAATTTGTTGCTTTAACAGCCAAGTCAAGTGAGGCATAAGCAGTGATCATCATCACCCCAATGTCGTAGTTTTTATTTTGGATATGCTCAAGTACTTCTATTCCATCTATCCCCGGAAGTTTGTTATCAAGCAAAATAATGTCGATTGGCGTTGACTCAATGAGCTCGATAGCTTTTTCACCGGTTTCTGCTTCGAGAATCTCAAATGTAAAATCCTCATCCATAAAAGGATAGCCAACTGAAAAATCTTGCAGGACTCTTTTAGCACCTGACCTGATGCCGGGTTCATCATCTACTACTAATAATTTAAGTGTACTCATAGCTTTAATAATTTACTTATTTCACGATGTAATTGATCGGGTCTTAATCCTTTCTCAAGATAAGCATCAGCCTTAATCCATTCTTTATCAGCCGCATCTTCAAGGCTGAATATCATCCCTGTTTCTGCTGTAAGTGCTGTTGCTATAATAACAGGTAAATCAGGAAATCGTTGCTTTATACGGTGACTTAAAATAAAACCACTGTCTTTGTTTTCCATCATCAAGTCGATAATAGCCAGATCGGGATTAATTTTATCAATCACCTCTTCTGCTTCCTTCTGCCCACAAGCACTGATAACTTCATACCCCATTTTTTCCAGCATTTTTGTCATCTGGAAAATGTAATCAGTATCATCGTCTACTAAAAAAATCGTTATTTTGTCTTTTGTTTCCATATCTATAAAATTTTTAAATTATCTTGGTAAAGTGATTATAAATTCTGTTCCTGTTGGTCCTCTGTTTGCATCAGCATTGGAATTTACGGTAATTTTTCCGTTATGCATTTTGATGATTCCATAAACAAGTGGTAATCCAATGCCGGTGCCTTTGCCTACTTCTTTGGTTGTGAAAAATGGCGTAAAAAGCTTATTCTTATTTTCTTCAGAAATGCCATCACCGGTATCAGAAACACGTATTTCTACTTCGTCTTCTTTGCCGGTAACGCAAATGTTCAACTTTCCACCACCAGGCATAGCCTCAATTGCATTTTTTTCAAGATTTGTAAAAACTTGTATCATCTGTTCATTATCAATTCGCATCCGAGGATTCTCCAAATCTGAATTGATATTAACTTCTATATTGTCAGGAATAATAACTGAACTAAGACTATTTTCTATTAATTTAACTATATCAGTTTCCTGAACTTTCAGTTTATTTTTTCGTGCAAAATTTAGCAAGCCGCTTACTATTTTTTTACACCTTTCGGCTTGTTCAACAATTAGTTTAGCATCTTCCTTTTTTTGATCATTATCGTCTAATTCATCCATAATTATATTGCTGTACATTGTGATTACTCCAAGCGGATTATTTAGCTCATGTGCAATGCCTGCAGAGAGTTGTCCCATATGGGCAAGTTTTTCCGAGTGCTTCAACTCCTGTTTGGTGCTCATTAATTTTTCATTTGTTGTATTTAGTTCTTCAATGTATTGGTGTAATTGTTCAATGGTAAAAGGCAGGCACATTTTTTCTTCGGCGTAGCCTTGCAGCACAGCAACTGCATGATCAAAACATGTTTCATAACCACATGCTCCGCAATTCAAATGATCAGACTCATTTACTTTTCCCATTTCTTTCAGGACTTTTTCTACATCTGACTCAGCAGGGAGTCTTTCGCGTCTGTCTCTTTTAGAGAATGTTTGACTTAAGTCAATTTCGATATATTTTTCTACATTTTTTTTCCACTTCTCAACATTTAAATCCTGAAGTTTAGCCTTCACATATTTGCTGATTTGCGACCATTTGAAATAGTAATTATTTCTGTCGGACATACCCGGACCCATTATGCAGCCTTTACAACAAAGCAATTCCAGGTTATAATTTTCAATTTCTCCGTTTTCTATCTCTTTTATGGCTTCTCTCATATTATTTTGGCCGGCATCGACGATCATATTTCCTTCAATGATATCATCGGATTTTTTGACGTTGTGTAACAATCCTCTGCTTAACGGGAATAATGCACCCATTCCGGATTCAGGTTCATCAAACCTTGAAGGCTCTATTTTTTCCGGGCTTATATCATTTTTTTCAAACAGTTCTCGCAGTTCACTGAAAGTCAATACTTCATTAATTTCGTCGGATTCCGCTTTTTTTGCAATACATGGGCCTATAAATACTGTATAAATATCTTCGCCATGCAGGTGTTTTGCTACTCTTGCTATAGCCACCATTGGAGAGGCTATTGGCGTAAGATTATTGATAAGCTCAGGATGGTAATGCTCCACGTAAAACACAATTGCCGGGCAATCGGAGTTTATAAAATTAACATTACTTTCACCAAGCAGTTTTTGATATTCCCTGGCAACAAGGTCAGCACCAAATGATACTTCCAGCACTTTATCAAATCCCAGCTTACGTACCATTCCAACAAAAGTTTTATAATCATCAAATTCTGTAAACTCTGCCGGGAAGCTTGGTGCCAGGAGTGCTACTACTTTTTTGTTTTCGTCGTTGAGCAGATTTTCAACATCATCTTTTAGATTTAGTGCTACTTTTGCATTTTGACTGCAAACACTCACGCAATTGCCACATCCAATACACCTGTCACTCAACACTTCAGCCTGGCCATCAATAATCTTAATTGCTTTAACAGGGCATTCCCGTACACAGGTAAAGCATACCCTGCATTTGCCTTTAACCGTTGTGACTACATTATCTCTGTTTGCATGACCCATTGTTGTATATATTTTTATTAATTAAAGTATAACATCTCTTTTATAATAATGTGTATGTAGCAGTTCATGTGATGTATGCTCCAGGGGCTTGCCCAGAAAACCCTTGTAAAGCTTAATAACTTCCGGATTTTTATGAGATGTTTTAACTGTTTCTTTGTCGTCAATATCGTATAAAGCTTTCATCCTTGCTTCTACAGCACCTTCTGCTGCACCTATATGTTGTCCGCCTCCGTTAATGCAACCGCCCGGACAAGCCATCACTTCAATGAAATGATACTCTTTTTCGCCATTATTAACTTTATCCAATAGCTTACGAGCATTAGCCAAACCATTTACTACAGCTACATTAATTGTTAAATCGTCAACTTTTAGCTGTGCTTCCTTGCATCCATCCAATCCCCTTAGTTCTTCAACTTTAAATTTCAGGAGCTCTTCTCCGGTTATCATATTATAAGCAGTTCTTATAGCAGCTTCCATAACACCACCGCTGGCGCCGAAAATTTTTCCTGCCGAACTTCTGAAACCTAATGGTGAATCAGTGGCTTCGGGAGATATATTATTTATATCTATTCCATACATCCTGATTAATTGGCCCAACTCTCTTGTAGTAAGTACAGCATCAACATCTGTAATTCCCCTTGAAGTCATTTCTTCACGTTGAGCCTCAAATTTTTTTGCTGTACATGGCATTATTGCAACCGAATAAATGTCTTCGGGATTCTTGTTTAATTGTTCAGCCCAATATGATTTGATTACAGCGCCCATCATTTGTTGTGGAGATTTGCAACTTGACAGATTGGGTAGCATGTCCGGATAAAACTGTTCTGCAAATTTAACCCAGCCCGGGCAGCAACTTGTAATCATAGGCAATGTATCGCCGTTTTCAATTCTGTTGACCAACTCTGCTGCCTCTTCCATAATTGTTAAATCAGCTCCGAATGAAGTGTCAAAAACATATTGGAATCCTATCTTACGTAAAGCAGCATTCATTATGCTGCTGATATCACCTCCTGCCGGCATATTAAACTCTTCAGCAAGAGACACCGAAATTGAAGGTGCATACTGTACAACAACCGTTTTTTCAGGATTGTTAAGCATTGAAATTAGCTCGGGGAAATGGCTTTTTTCTGACAAAGCACCGGTTGGGCAAACCATTATACATTGACCGCAATTAACACAGCTCGAGGTATTCAGCGTCCTGTCGAAAGGAGGTCCAATGATTGATTGGCTGCCTCTGTTGATAAAATCAATACAGGCTACGCCCATCACTTCCTCACATACTCGCACGCAACGCCCGCAAAGAATACATTTGTCAGGATCACGCACCAAGCTGGTACCGGATCGGTCCAAATGGATATTGTTTTTTACACCTTTTATTCTGCGTTCACGTATTTGCAGCTCTTCTGACAAATCCTGCAGTTCACAGTTTTTATTTCTCACACAGTAAAGACAATCATCCGGGTGATTTGACAGCAGCAACTCTACTATAGTTTTTCTTGACTCTATAACACCAGAAGAATGGGTTTGTATTTCCATACCTTCTTCAACCGGTGTTGAACAAGCAGTAACAAGCCGGTTATTTTTTGCATTTTCGACAACACACATCCGGCATGATCCTGAAGGTAGCATGTCTTTCAAATGGCATAATGTGGGCACCTGAATCCCTTGCCTTTCCATGGCATCTAAAATGGTTTCCCCGTTTCTTGCTTCTATTTCTTTATTATTTACTTTTATTAAAAAGCTCATAGCAGTATTTTTTTAAAAATTATACAACTTCAATTGCATCAAACTTGCATGCTTCATAACATGCACCGCAACCTATACATTTATCTTCAACAATGAAATGCGGCGATTTTTTGGTTCCTATAATAGCATCGACAGGACATTTTTTTATACAAAGAGTACAACCTGTACATTTATCGACATCAATTTTATAAACTTTAAGATTTTGGCAAACTCTTGCCGGGCAATACCTGTCAAACAAGTGGGCTTCGTATTCGTTTTTGAACCTTTTATAGGTGCTTAATACCGGGTTAGGTGCTGTTTGCCCTAATCCGCAAAGCGATGTATCTTGAATAACCTTACTCAGTTTTTCAACTTGCATCATGCCTTTGAAACGGTCAAGTGTTTCAGTTGGATCACTTGCATTAGGTTTTGAAGTAATACTTTCAAGGATTTCAAGCAAACGCTTGGTTCCTTCTCTACATGGGATACACTTTCCACAACTTTCGCGCTGGATAAATCCCATAAAGAATTTTGCTACATCAACCATACATGTGTGTTCATCCATAACAACAAGCCCACCTGAGCCCATCATTGCTCCAACATTAACTAAAGACTCATAATCAATCTGGATGTCTAAATTTTCTTCCGTAAGACAACCTCCGGAAGGTCCGCCTATCTGTACAGCTTTGAATTTCTGATTATTAAGAATTCCGCCTGCAATATCAAAAATAATTTCTCGTATAGTTGTACCCATTGGAATTTCGATAAGGCCTGTGAGAGCAATTTTACCCGAAAGGGCAAACACTTTTGTACCTTTACTGTTTTCAGTACCGGTTGAAGCAAACCACTCAGCCCCGTTTTGGAGTATTGCGGGTACATTTGCAAAAGTTTCCACATTGTTTACCACTGTGGGTTTATCAAACAAACCTCTGGTTGGTGGAAAAGGTGGTCGGGGGCGTGGCATTCCTCTTTTACCTTCTACACTATGTATTAATGCTGTTTCTTCACCGCAAACAAACGCTCCTGCACCTTTTTTAATTTTAATTTCAAAATCAACTCCTGTTTCAAAAATATTTTTTCCTATAAGACCATAGTCTTTTGCTTGTTCTATAGCAATTTCAAGACGTTTAATTGCAAGAGGGTACTCAGCACGTATGTATACGTAGGCTTTGGTTGCGCCAATCGCATAAGCGCCAATCGCCATACCTTCAATAAGTTTATGAGGATCACCTTCAATAACAGCTCTGTCCATAAAGGCTCCCGGGTCACCCTCGTCAGCATTACATATCAAGTATTTTTGGTCACTTTTGGCCGAGTTTGCAAATTTCCATTTACGCCCGGCAGGAAAGCCACCGCCTCCTCTTCCCCTGAGTCCGCTTTTCTCAACAACATCACATACTTCCAGCGGTGAATGTTCGTTAACTGTTTTTATGTAACTTTTGTAACCGCCCCTTGCTATGTATTCCCTTATATCCACAGGATCAACGACACCACAATTATTTAATACTATACGTTTTTGGGGGGCAAAGAATGAATGTTCGTGCAGATATTTTACACCTTTCCATTCTTTTGCTTCCGGTGTATCAAATTGCCCTAAAATATCAGCCTGTGGTACTTCAAGTTGAAAAATGCTATCCAGAATATCATTTACCCTGTCTGCGGTTACTTGTTGAAAAGAAATACGGTTGTAATCCGGGAGCTGAATGTCCATAATAGGTTCAACTGCACAAAGCCCGATACAACCTGTTTCAACAATTTTTGCAGAAACCTGTTTTTCATCCAGGTATTTTTTAACGGCTTCAAGGGTATCGCCGGCACCGGCTCCCAGACCACATGTGCCTGAACCCATATATATAACCGGCTCGTTGATCTTATCATGCCGTAATATTGAAATTTGTTCCAGTAGATCCTTGTCTTTAGAATTGTTGGAATAATCTCTCAACACATCATCAATAAGGAATTCTTTATCAGAATAGTTATTTTGTTTACTCATATTATTCTTTATTACGATAGTTATCCAATATTTCTTTAATTGATTCACTTGTTACTTTAGCATGAAAGTTTCCGTTAATTGAAATTACAGGGGCCAAACCACATGCACCAATACAGGCAACAACCTCAAGGCTGAAGATTCCATCTTTTGCTGTTTGACCTGATTTAACCCCCAGGTTTTTTTCAATTTCTTCCAATACGGTTGCAGAACCCAAGACATGACAGGCAGTACCACAACACACTTGTATATGGTATTTACCAAGAGGAGTAAAACGAAACTGATTGTAAAATGTAGCCACCCCATATATTTTACTGGCCGGCATGTTTAAGTATTCTCCTACTTTTACCACTGACTCTTCTGACAAAAATCCATCAACTTCCTGTATGTCTTGTAAAATTGGAATTAGATTGTCAACACTTCCCTCCGGGTATTTATTTAAAACGGCTTCAATGTTTTTTTCCATAGCTCTGTTTTATATAATTTTAATTTTTAACACTGCCTCTTAATTTATATAATGAAAGTTGGTTTAATCTTTTGGTATCCTCCCTCCCACTAATCCCTTAATAATTTAATAACCCATATATATCATTACAATTGCTAATTATTAGTTATTAATTATAATTAAATATGTTTTTTAATTTCTTCGAGGAGTTTATCCTTTTCAACCGGTTTTCTGATAAAACCTTTAACAGGGAACCAGTGACTTTTACCATCCTCATCTCTGTAGTCTATACCTGCTGACCCGTCAGAGATGTTTTTGACAAGCAATACCTGCAGGTCTTTGAAGTTAAGGTCTTTTCTGTACTCTCTTGCCATATCCTGCACACTTGCTTTAGATGTAACAAGTATATCAATTGATGACTGGATAAGGAATGGCACATCCTTAAACTCTGGGTTGTTAAGCATTTCCTGTGCAAGTTCAAACCCTTCATAGTGAGTGGTCATCATTACATCAAGAATTGCCAGGTCAGGCTTTTGATTACGGAGTTTTTCAAGGGCTTCGGTTTTGTTCATTGCAGAGATTACCTCGTAACCTTCTTTGGTTAAAATTGTTTTTACAACTGTGATAACATCAATGTCATCATCTACGATTAAAATCTTTTTTGTTTTGTCCATGACTCTGAATTTTTAATTGTTTAGAAATTTTTTGTTTTCAGGTTAAATCTGTTATTGATTTTATGATGTAAAATTAATTAATGCAAATCAGCACTGTTAGAGAGGAATATCCTGTATTGTATGGTATTAAACAACCAATTTTGATTTGAATAAAACCGATACTTTTCTGCAAATTATTGCCAGAAAGTATTAATTGCTATCATAATACCACCGCTAACGCAGCTATTAGAACAAAAGGCCTAATCATATACACCAATATAACCCAGATAGGTGATATATAAATTATTACGCCTCTATAAGTTGAAAAAGTTTATTATCTTTGCACATCGGTGATGGGGTTCACCCTTAAATGCAATAATTGCTGATAACTCCTGTTTTTAACAAATTAAATAAAGGAAAATATTATCAGTGATTATGGTAAGAAAGCTCCATTAACCTTTTTTTCCGACCTAAAGACAACTTCTTATCATACCTGAAAAAATATTTTTCGATAATTCAATTCCTGGCATTAATGCTACGGCTATTGATATATTAAAATATTTTATTTATGATTCTTTCTAAAGAGTTGATTGTTGACATACAAACAGTTTATGACATTTCAGATGAAATGGAATACACATCATTGCTTGAAGAAAGCATTGATTTAAGAGAGAAAATTACTGAAAATCGATTTTATTTAGTGGTTGTAGGTCTTTTCAAACGAGGTAAGTCTTCACTTATAAACGCACTTCTCGGAAAAGATATGGCTCCGGTGGATGTAACGCCATTAACATCAGTAATAACGTTTTTTGAATATGGTGTTAAAGAATATGCAGAGGTGTTTTTTAACGATGGAGAAAAGCTCAAAACAGAAATTAACGAAATAACTGAATATGTTTCGGAAGAGAAAAACCCAAAAAATTCAAAAAATGTAAAATATATCAGGATGCTATGTAACAATGATTTGTTAAAGGATATTACTCTTATTGACACTCCGGGTATTGGCTCAATTTTTGACCACAATACTGATACTACACTTGATTTTACTCCCAGGATAGATTTTGCTTTATTTGTTTTGAGTGCTGATATTCCTTTGAGCAAGCAAGATGCCGAATTTATAGATTTAATAAGAGATCATGTGCCGGGAATTATGTTTGTGTTAAATAAAGCTGATTTATTAAGCACAAACGAACTTCAAAAAATGACAGATTATAACCATAATATGCTTAAGGATATTTTCAAAACAGAAAATATGCCTATGTTGATAAATGTATCGGTTAAAGAGTATTTTGAAAACCCCAATAAAGGCAATATTGCTCTGCTTAAAGAAGAAATAAATAATAATATTGGAAATAACAGGGCAGAAATCCTTAGAATGAAAATAGAAAAAAGGATTTATTCAGTTTTGGAACAGCTAAACACATACCTAAAAGTTAAGTATGACAGTATGCTCATGCCGGTGAATGAACTTGAAGAAAAGAAGCGATCTCTTGAGGAATCTATTGATTATTTGATGTCAGGGAAAGTTGATTTTGATGCAATTGTTAATAATCGTATTGATGAGTTGCAAAAAAAGGTTGAATTGCAAGCGGAAAAGAAAAGAAATGAACTTCTTGAGTATTGTGATAAGATCTTTGTTAAAGATAAAGATGCAACATGGGAAGAAATAAAACAAACGGATTCAAGTGAATTCAACAATAAAATATGTAAAACCATTATAAATAGTTTTGAAGAGCTAAAACAAAATATTGAAGTTTCTGTAAAAGATGAGTTTGCACAAATAATTAAGCAATATAGCACTGAGTCAAAATCTTATTTATACGAAATAGTTGAAAAAATGAGGGAAATACTCGGTATAGACATTGAAAAAATCATCCAATCATTTGATCTTGAAGTATATACAGCATTTTATATGAAAAGCGATATAAAATATTTAGTACCTTCAATAAAATCAAAACTTTTATATAAACTTATGCCGGAATCAATTGTAAAAAACATGATTCTAAAACAAATACATGCCAATTGCCATGATTTGATAAATCCTAATCCGGGTAGAATAAGAGCTGATGTTGCATATAGAATTCAAGAATCATACAGAAAATTCAAATATCATTTTGATAAAAAATTATATGACCTTTTGGAAAGCCTTAAAAGCATTCTCGAAAAAAGCATAGATTCTAAGTACTCTATAGAAGAAGATATTGATAATCAACTAAAGGAAATCATTAACAAGAAAAAGATTGTTGATCAAATAACTTCAAAATACAGCTTATCGGTTAAAAATAACAGCAAGTCAAATATTTTTCAACTTAATAATACCTGAATTACCAAACAATAAAAAGAGAAAAACTCACCAAATTAAAGAATTTTTAGTGGCACTAAAAACCTAAATATGTCAAAAATTCAATTATCAGAAAATCATAGGCGTAAAATTTCAGTTACAATGCATTTAATTGAAAAACTTGCAGTTGAGCTTGAGAACAACATCAACTACGACACAGAACTTCGAATGTTGAATTTAGTAAATGATATTCCTGATGAACAGAAGAGTCATTACAGAGATATAGTTACCATGATTAAGAAGCATATTACCTATATGGCTGATAAGTATGATTTAGAACAAAATCAACAAGTTCAAAGCCGATTAGTTATGTCACGAAAAGCTAAAATGTGGGAAATACTATGCGATTCCAAATCAAGGCGAATGAGAGGCTATGGCAAATTCCCCGAAAAACATTCAAAAGAGTATGATGCAGATATAGATGAGCTAATGAAATTGATAGAGGGGATTTAGTTGCAAATATTTTAATTCAGCCAAGCCAAGCGTGTTTTTAAAATACTTTGTTTTCAGAGAATTTTTTTACATAATGTTATGGCGCTTATCGAGAAGCAAGAATATCATTAAAAAAACACCAAGCAAAGGTGGTGGGGTTAACATAAAAAATGGGGTGAGCATAAATATGAATAACAACTTGAATATTTATGTAAAACTTCTTATTGATTATTCGGCAAGTTTCAGAAAAAAATATATATTTGCCGTACTTTAAAAAAACCATTTAAAAAATAGTTACAGCTAATATATTAAATGTATGAAAGAAAAAATTGTTAGTATTATTGAATCTTATGGCAAGACTCCGGAACGGTTGATGGATATTTTAATATCTGTCCAGGAAGAGTTCAGATGTGTTTCGGACGAAGCGGTAAGTATTATTGCTTCAGAAATAGGAGTTTCAGAAGCAGATGTAAATCAAACCAAATCGTTTTATCATTTTTTCACAACCCAACCTGTTGGTAAATATGCAGTTTACTTAAACAATGCTGCAGTATCAAAAATGATGGGTATGGATGAGGTGTCAGATGAGTTTGAGAAGCTAACCGGTGTGAAGTTTGGTCAGTGTACACCTGATGGGTTGATAAGTTTACATTATACTGCCTGTATAGGTATGAGTGATCAGGAACCGGCAGCTCTTATCAATTCAGTTGTTTTTACCGAACTGAACCGGGAAAAGGTTAAAAAGATCGTTTCAAACATGCAGGATGGTAAGCCTGTTGAGTCTATGGTAGGCGAATATGGAGATGGCAACAATGCTCATCCTTTGGTAAAAGCTATGGTTAAGAACAATATTCGCAGACCAGGTCCGGTATGTTTGAGTGAATATGATATTGGCAAAAGCATTAACAAAGCTTTGTCAATGGAGCCAAAAGCTGTTATTGAAGAAGTTAAGAGTTCTTATTTGCGTGGACGGGGTGGTGCCGGTTTCCCTGCCGGGCTGAAGTGGCAATTTTGTGCTCAGGAGAAAGGAGACCGCTATGTATTATGTAACGCTGATGAAGGCGAACCCGGAACATTCAAAGACAGGATATTGCTCACAGAGCGCGCGCCCATGGTATTTGAAGGTATGATCATTGCCGGATGGGCTATTGGTGCTAAAGAAGGTATTATATACCTGAGATATGAATACAGGTATTTACTGGAGTTTTTAAACAGCGTGCTTGATGACCTTAGAAACAAGAACTTACTTGGTAAAAATATTTTGGGTAAAGGCTTTGATTTTGACATAAGGATCCAATTAGGAGCGGGTGCTTATGTATGTGGTGAGGAATCAGCACTGGTCGAGTCAACTGAAGGTAAGCGTGGTGAACCACGCAACCGGCCTCCATTTCCTGTTCAGAAAGGTTATCTTGATAAGCCGTCTATTATCAATAATGTTGAAACTTTCTGCTCTGCAGTTAAGATAGTTGAAAATGGAGGTAAATGGTTCAAAGAGATGGGTACGGAAGAGTCTACAGGAACAAAGCTCCTGAGTATTTCCGGTGATTGCAAAAAGCCCGGTGTTTATGAAGTAGAATGGGGTATGACATTAAAAGAGATGCTTGATATGGTCGGTGCAGATACTACCCAAGCAGTGCAGGTTGCAGGGCCTTCCGGCGTTTGTGTACCACCATCTCAGTTTGACCGCAAGATAGCCATTGAAGATCTAAATACAGGTGGTTCAATGATTGTAATTGGAGAAAATCGTGATCTGATTAAAGATGTTGTCCTTAATTTTATGGAATTCTTTGAAGATGAATCATGCGGTTCATGTATTACATGCCGCTCATTTAATATGATTCTGAGAAAGCAGGTTCAAAGAGTTGTTGATGGTAAAGCAATAAAACCTGATCTTGACAATATGCTTGAATGGGGTAAGATAATGCAAAATACAAGCCGATGCGGGCTTGGGCAAACAGCTGCAAACCCTATAGCATCAACTATAAACAATTTCCGTGATCTATATGAATCAATGGTGAAAGACGTAGAGTTTCAAAGTGATTTTGACCTGGAAAAAGCCATTGCAGAATCATGTGAAGCTGTTGGGCGTCCTCCTCATGTTCATGAATAGTAAAGATAATTTGTTAACAAAAAAATATTATATAAAATGAGTGAAAAAGTAAAATTCACAATAGACGGCAAAGAATATGAAGGCGAAAAGGGTCGGCTTCTTGTGGATGTGGCTGCAGAAAATGGAGTCTACATACCGGTTCTTTGTCACTGGAAAGATGTTAAGCCTGCAGGATCTTGCAGAATCTGTACAGTTAAGGTCAATGATCGTTATATGACGGCATGTACAACTCCGATTGATGCAAACATGACAGTTGAAAACAAAACTCCAGAGTTGGAGGATATTAGAAAAGCGATTGTTGAGATGCTGTTTGTAGAGGGTAACCATTTCTGTCCTGCATGTGAAAAGAGTGGTGATTGTGACCTGCAAGCATTAGGATATCTCTATCAGATGATGGTACCACGATTCCCTTATGCTTTTGAACGCAGGGAGTTGGATGCCAAGTCACCCAAAATTTTTCTTGAGAAAAACCGATGCATATTCTGTAAGCGCTGCATCCGAATGATAAAAGATGAAAAAGGCAGAAGCTATTTTGCTTTCAAAGGCAGAGGCAAACATTTGGAAATTACCATTGATGAAAAGCTTGCAGCAAATATTAGCGAAGAGCTGGCAATGGAAGCAATGAAAATTTGCCCTGTAGGTGCTATTTTACGCAAAGAAGTAGGTTTCAGTAC
>PUKZ01000086.1 GCA_003550725.1 Bacteroidales bacterium
AACTTGGAGTCTCAATCCTTGTTTTGCTGGATAATGCTCTCCGACAGTAAACAAAGATTTTTCAATTGCATAACCATGAGGTCTCAATCCTTGTTTTGCTGGATAATGCTCTCCGACGGAGCAACAGTTAAGCTACAAACAATTTGTAACGTGGTCTCAATCCTTGTTTTGCTGGATAATGCTCTCCGACTTAGGTGTTGTTACCCATGCTTGCAAAGAGGTTGGCGTCTCAATCCTTGTTTTGCTGGATAATGCTCTCCGACTTGCTATTCAAATAAATAAAAGCGCAGGACTTTTAAGTCTCAATCCTTGTTTTGCTGGATAATGCTCTCCGACCTCTTTGCTCAAACTATTTATTGTTTCACTAAATCGTCTCAATCCTTGTTTTGCTGGATAATGCTCTCCGACAAAGTTGGTGAAAGTAATATAAGTATAAAAACAACAGTCTCAATCCTTGTTTTGCAGGATAATGCTCTCCGACCTTGCTTTAAATACAGGTCTTATAATGGAAGCAAATAAGTCTCAATCCTTGTTTTGCTGGATAATGCTCTCCGACAATAACTCAAATTATCTACTAATTAGTTAATATAGCGTCTCAATCCTTGTTTTGCTGGATAATGCTCTCCGACGATACTGCTCGTTGCGATTACTCAGACCTTACAAATTGTCTCAATCCTTGTTTTGCTGGATAATGCTCTCCGACTAAAATATTAAGGGCTTATGTCGAAAACTAAATCCAACGGTCTCAATCCTTGTTTTGCTGGATAATGCTCTCCGACAGACCAGTATAACTTCATGCTGCGTGAAAAAACAAGTCTCAATCCTTGTTTTGCTGGATAATGCTCTCCGACAATGATAAGCTGATAGTTACGACTGAAGAGTACGGTCTCAATCCTTGTTTTGCTGGATAATGCTCTCCGACACTTTGTTTAATGCAGCCATCTATGGATGCTAATTTATGTCTCAATCCTTGTTTTGCTGGATAATGCTCTCCGACAAAAAACTTAAAAAACTCTTACCAAAAAATGGTGATGAGTGTCTCAATCCTTGTTTTGCTGGATAATGCTCTCCGACTAACTCTACCAGAAGATATAAATCACAAGGTAGTACGTCTCAATCCTTGTTTTGCTGGATAATGCTCTCCGACAGTAATTTTTATAACAGTCTGAATTAATACAAATTAAGATGCAAAATAAAGCGAAAATTTTTACTAAGTACTAAAAAAAGGGTCATTTTTAAAGGGTGCAAATTTACAAAATAATACTGTCAGATAAATTTATATTTTTTCTTAAAACTATGGCATAACAAACTAAAACAAATATAGTTATAATTTGGTTAACTTTGTTGTAATATTAATTACTTTTTACCCATAATGCATTCCAAACTTCTTTGCCCTTGTATGTTCGCTTTTTAGCGAAAACTCTCACATTCATGTTCTCAGATAATTCTTCATTACCTATCCGGGCTTTTTTGAACCGGAAATATATGCTTTTACCATCATTAGTTGTTATAAAACCATCACCGTTAATTCCCGGGTTAAGTATTCGTGTTATCTTACCACAAGCTTCAATAGTATCATGACTGTCAGCTGTTTTATCAACATTTGTTTCTTTAAGCTCATCGTACCAATACTTTTCAAGGGTAGCATATATGTTGGCAGAGCTTTTGCCGGATATGCCACAGTTTAGCTCTTTATGTAATTCATCTAAAGTATCAGGTATCTTCCAATTCTGTTCTTCCCTGGTCTTCAATGCTAATGACAAGTGCATGCAAGTTAATTTGTTGTCAGTTGATTTTCGAAAAACTGAAGCCATATCCTCATAAAGGGAAGCCTTATATGGCGAATGACCATGCTGTATAGCTGCTTTGCAGAAATAATAAAAAGAAATATTTTCTTTGCCCGCATATTTATAAATTTTTGCTAGTTCATGTAATAAAAACCAGTCTTTCTTTTTTAAAACTATTTTTTCCATACGATCTATTGCCTCATCTGTTTTTCCTTTTTGTTTTAAAGAAAGAGCCATATTTCTGCTAAGCCAGATATGATTACCATGATGAAACTTTTTTATTTTATTAAAAGCGTTGTCACATGCTTTAATGCAATCATCAAACCGTGCATCAAGAAAATATGCTTTAGCTTTTCTGACAAGGAAAGACTCAAAATCGGGAGCCTTATTCTTTTGTTTTTGGTCAAAATATATGCTGTTTTCGTTATTTGCTGAAAAATGATTTTCGGGAATATCTTCTATTAATTCGATAAGTTTTTTTACCGGTTCGCCTTTTTGCATCATTTTTTTACTTAATTCAAAAAACATTAAAGAATACAAAAGATACTGTTCATTGTGATCTATAGTTTTATGAAACTCTAAGGCTTTAATAATTACATCCGGTATTCCATCAAAAAAATCATTATTTCCTATGTTTTTTATTTGCTGATAAAGGCACCATCCGTATTCAAAAGTAGTATTCGGCTTTTTATGCCAATCAGGTGATGTTTTAAGATTATTATGAAAGAAACTAAATGCTGCTTCCTGTTTACCGGTTTTACGCAGACAATGAAGAATATTTGCTATAAGATGATCATTGTTACATATTTTATCTAAAGGTAGTTTATTATGAACATTATTTTTATAAACATCAAGTGCCTCATTATATCGCTCCTGTTTTCGATAATTAAATATTTGTTTGTTTATTTCGTTAAGGTTCTCCATAAAGATTTACTTTAAGTTTTTATCTCAAAAGAACATAGTGTTTTTGTTATCCATTATCAGGTCTAGTTCAATGCTTTGCCCAACAATTTTCATAGCTCTTAATTGATCAGATGACACAGGTACAAAAAATATACTGTCATTATTATCATATACTTCCTGCACTTCTCTTATGGTTTTGTGTATTTCGTTAAAAACAGCTCTATCGGTTTGTGCCAGGAAAATAGATTTTTGAACTCTTGTACATCCTTTTTTAATAAGGAATTTTGCTATTTGTGTACGTATTTTGTCATTTTCTATATCATACATTACGAAGTATATCATTTTTCCGGATTTATTATCGTATTGGTTATAGATGTTCAGTATCTTTTTTATTCGATTTTGAAGGCTTTCTATAGAATCACACTGCAATTCTTTTGATGAATCATGCTGTGGTTGCCTTATACCTGCGCTTTTTATCAAGCGCAGTTTTTCAAGGAAAGTAAGCTCTTTTTTCTTCTTTTTTTGTGAAGCCATAATCGCAGAAATTAAAATTATTCGGACGTTTCGGTTCCGTAAAAAAACTGGCAAAAAATTTTGTAAACCACCTCAGCCAGTTCTTTGTCGCTATTAGTAACGGGAGTTTTAACAATTCTGTATCCCTTTTTACCGTAAAACAAATTTAGCTGAGCCCACTTTTGCTCAAATTTGAACTTGAGTTTTCGCCCGTATGAAATGGGATTTGTTTCAGTAAGCTCAATACCATATTGAAGGCTGTGCTCTTTAACCTCATCAATAATATGATCAACCTCTTTTGGCACATAGTAGTCCTTTGGCTTTTGGGTGCGTATATTTGGGTTCAGTTTTTGTTTTATTTCTGTTAACAAATCAGGTGTAAGCTCTTTTTTAACCAGCTCTTCTTCCGGTGGTTTTTCTTCAATGCCTTTTATAATGCTTTTTGCTTCTGTAACTTCTGTATAACTTTCAAAATCAATATATTCCTTCACGTTTACCGTCAATGCATTTGGATTGTACCATGCTTTTTCATCAATACTGAGAAAACAAGCTCTTGTAGCGTCACTTGTAACTTTGTCAATTACTTGTTCCAGAGAATATTCATTGGAAAATTTCTTTATAAATAGCTTGTAAAATATTGAGTACTGTTGGGTATCATAACATTTTTCACTAAGTTTAAAAAGAGCTTTTAATCCATCATTGCCAGGAGAAGTAAAAAGAATTTCAATACGGCTGTCCTTAGCAAGCTTCTCTCTTAGTACCTCCATGTCAATATTTTTTTCCGACAGATGGTCAATATCAACAATAAAGCAATCTATTGAAGCGAAATTTTCTTTTCTTCTGTAAGGAGGTTTAAACATTCCACAAACCACATAAGGCAGAGAACGTTTAAGAATATTATATTTTTTAGGATCAATAGACAAAACGGTTCTTAATTGTTGTATAAGCGAAGAAAGTTGCTCAGAAGGAGTAGTTATCATTTCATATAACTCCCGGCTGTTAATTTGTTTTAGCGGATCATTTGCTGATTGAATATTTTTTCCCAGGTTAAGCATGTCTTATAGCTTATTATGATTTTAAAAATATTTGCGCTAGTTGTTGTGCGTAAAGATCAATATGAGTGCCTCTTGATCTTTCTTTCCCTTTAATATTGATAACCTCAGCAAGGTAATCATTCATGCTTTGTATAAGGATACGCTTCCCCATATTTTCAAGCCAGTAAGAGCCGTCATCTCGTATGCTATAGCAATCCTGGTCAATCACCTTTTGCATACAAAGGTTAAACACAACATAATCCGCCCATATTCTAAATACTTCAATAACGTCAAAAGCGAGGGCAGGTCTGTTATAATCGTCGCGATGAAAAATGCCGGCATACGGGTCAATTCCTGCCTTGATCAAAGCTCCTTCAACTTTTCCGTAGAGCATTCCATAAGCATAGTTTAACAGGCAGTTGAATACATCTGTTGCAGGATTTTGTGAGCGCTTCTCGAACTTATATTCATCAGGCAAGAATTCAGATAGCATAGAAAAATATGACCTGGTTGCTGCTCCTTCCCATCCCCTGAGTGTAGGGGCAATGTCATGGACAAAAGGTGCCTCTGTACTATGAATCTTGGATTTATAGTCGTTTAACCTGTTTATGCAACGCTCAGTTTTTTTCTTCTGCACATCATTTTCAGGTGCAAGCACCAACAATAACCCTATTTGATTATCAATTTTTCGAATTATGATATCTTTAACCCATTTGACAGCTTTATCAGAATAAAGAAATTCAAGCTGCTTACGCCTAATGGTGCTTACAGAGCCATACCTGATCCCCCAAAGCCTTCCTGAAGGCTTGCCGGTACGGTCAACAAACATAACATCAATTTCATTCTCTATTGCTAATAAAGCTGCATCACTGCTAATGCTTGCCCCTTTGCTAATAAGTATGCTTTTTACTTTATTGGGGTTAATAGATTGTTTGCCGTCCTGATGTAAAACCAGAAAAATTCCGTTTTCAACCCTCAGAGCAGTACCGTAAGTATTTAAAACAAGCTCCATAACAAAATCTTTATTAAATTTATTAAAGCCTGGCTATAATCATTATAAAATAGACAATCTCTTTTGTAAATCAGAGTTTAATTAATAGCATAGTTTTCCATGAAATACAGGTTTTTTTCCGAACGTGTAATTGCTGTATATAACCATTTAAACTTGAAAGAGATATCACCAGGATGCCACAGCCCTCTTTCCAGTATAATATAAACATGCTGCCACTCACCGCCTTGTGCTTTATGGCATGTAACGGCATATCCATAACGGGCTCTTATAGCATTGATATATGGATCGCTAAGCAACATATCCCTGAAATCTTCACTATTACGCTTAGGGTCAATTCCTTTTTTCTTCATCCGCATAATAAAGTCCAGTGTCAGCTTAAATTCAGCTTCATTGCTTAATTTTGATTGCTGAAGAAATAAATAATCTTTTATCAACAATGCTTCTAAGGTACGGCTGCCTATTAAACTTTTAATTTCAAATTTTACAGGAACAAATGTAAGCCCGGCACGCTGTTTTTCATTACCTGTTATGCCCAGTATTTTAATATGCTCACCGTTGGCAATGTCGAGCATATAATTATTCTGCTGAACCATCAACACTTCTTCGGGCACAAGAGCATCAGGAGTATTATTATACAACAACGACCTTACTTGCGTATTGATAATGCTTGCAAGCTTATTGCTCAGTGTAAGGAATATACACCCGTCATATCCAAACTTTTTGAAAGCCTTTACGTACTCTTCTATCATAATCATATCCAGCGAATAGACCTTTGTGTAATTAAAACCGGTTACCCTGATACTCAACCTTGAGTTATAGTTTTCTGAATGAATTATTCTTACCAGGTCCTGAGCATTTTTTGATATGCAATCATCCTCTGAATATCGCATTACTTCTTTTAGATTGACAGATGTGGTTTTTATTTTAAATTTATCCGAAAGATATTTTGTGTCAAGGGCAGGGCACATTTTGGCATTAACCGGTGGTAATTGAGCGTTATCTCCCACAAATATGATCTTGCGTTTGTCAATATATGTAAAGATGTCTTCCAGCAGGCTTCCAGTTCCGAATAAAGTAAGTGCCGGTTGAGAAAGAGGCTTATCTGATATCATTGAGCTTTCATCAATAAGATAAACCATATCTTCAGGGTTATTGTTAAGATTTAGCTTGAATTTTATCTTTTTTGTTTTGGATGCTTCGTCTAACTCGCTTGTTTCTATACTGTATATTAGCCTGTGAACGGTAATAGCATTAAAACCCGATTTTTTTGATAAAACTTTTGCCGCTCTGCCTGTTGAAGCAAGCAAAGTGAACGGGATCTTCTGTTCACGGCAATATTGAGCAAGAAATTTAACCAGTGTTGTTTTGCCTGTGCCGGCAAAACCCGATAATACAAAAGTTTGTAAATCAGTGCCTGAAACAAACCCTTTTAGTCTTTCAAGTGCTGCCTGCTTTTCTTTATTAAGATGTTTGCTGTCTTTTAAAGTCATAAAGGCTGGTTTTTATTAATACTTTTATACTCACGAAACCTTACGAAAGAAAATGCCGAAACTTTATCGCCATTGTCTTTATTGAAAACCGATCTCTTTGTTGTTGATGCTATACATGAAATGCCATGTTGTTGCAGAAGATTTACCAGGGAATAAGTAAGGTTTAATTCACCCATTATATGAACTGCTTTTCTTTCTATGCCAGCTTGTTTTTCAAATATCTCTAAACAATTCTGAAAGTATTTGTTGGCAAGCGATGCAATGTAGCTTTCATTTCCGCTGGGGTCAACCTGGGGAAACGGCAGGTCAACAACCATACCGTAAGTTTCTTCAGCTTTTTGCATCTGCTCTTTTTGCCAGCTTGATGATGGATGATTGGAGAGGTTGATGAGCATGTTTTCAAGTTTTTATACTAAGTAGTTCTATTATGTTTGCTGCTTTGCAAATCAGATCTTTATCAATTACTTTAATGTTAAGCAGGTTAGCACGATCTAAATGATTCTTATGTTTATCTTTTTGTTCTATTATACTGTCTAGTGTAAATAAATAAGTATTAGCAAATAAACCCAAACCATGCCTTAATGAATCAGATTTGTATATAGTCTCACCTATTATTGATTTGAATTTAGTTTTGCCATCTGGCATAACTACAGGATTTAATACAGAAGTTTTGCATTCTATTATATATATATTGTTATCCCAAACAAATAGTACGTCAATTTCATTTATGATTTTATTACCATCCTTGTTTACCTTTATAATCTCAACACCTGACTTGATAAAGTTTGCATCCAGGTTAAGTTCATTTTTTATTTTTCCTAAAACATATTCTTCAAACCATTCTCCAGTTAAAAACCTTATTTCATATTTGTTCAATTTGCCACTATCCTTAACTGGAAACTTAAACTTGCTAATAAATTCACTAAGTTTCTCAATTGACGATATATTAATATACTTTTTATTTCTATATCCTCTTAAGGTATTAAACAAATTATCACGATAATCATCAAAATCTCCATTGACATATTTTTCAAAAAATCCTTCTGTAAATTCATAAGGTATTTCTGCACAGTCATCTCTCTCCTTTAGTTCAAAACCGTACGACTCAAGATATTCGTTGATATTTACTTTTGATCTAAGCTCCAGTTCTTTTTTTGTACGTCCCGGCCATAATCTTATAAATTTTCCTTTAGAACCGGTTAAGTAATATATATTGGCACCAACATCCTTAAAGTAATCAAAAGCTGCAAGAATCATTACTTTGGTACCACCTGTCAGATTTACGTTAATTTTTTCAAACTTTTCAAAATCTATCCGGTCCAACTTAGCTTCAATGTCATCAAAAGAGAAAGGATCAATTATAACTTTATCAAGCAATTCGTTAGCTTGAATATTACACGCATTTATTAAAGCTTGCCTAACACCCTTTTTTTCCATTCCATCGGTTGTAATGAACAGATAACCGTCAGTTTCATTTTTCAATTCTTTTATTAATTGCACATTAGGTATTGTTTGATCGCTTACAAGGGAAATTAAGATATTATTCATAGTTTTTAAATTATGTTTTAAGTAAATCCAGTTTTTTATGTATCCTTTCTCTGTCTTCTATTCCGGCTATTCCAAGAACCAAAAGCCTACGCTGCAAGTCATTTTTAAAATTTTCACTTTCACTATTAAGGTCGGCAAGAGTTACAACCCAAGCATTTGACCTTAGCCCGAAATTTTTATTGATGGCACTAAGCTTGAATAAGGTATTGTCCAATACTTTTTTGTTTATTTTTTCAACACCTATACTAACCTTTGCCTCAATCACATAAAGTTCATTTTTTAAAGTAAATACAACATCAAGTTCATTATCATAGCCGGCACGGTGAGGTTCAGGTAAATTGTTGATTTTTAGCTGTAATTCTATATATTCATCTGGCAGTGCAAATTGCTTTTTTATAATATGATAAACATATTGTTCAAACCAGTCACCTCTAAAAAACTGCTTATGCTCATAATCCCGGCAATCTGCCATTTTATGAGGATTGTAATCGTTCTTTTTGTACTCCTTGAAAATTTGTTTAAGAACCAAAAAATCTTTAATCTCATTTTTGGACAACGAATTAAAACTAATACCATACGCATTCAAATACTCTTTTACGCTTAACCGGGTTTTAACTTCCATAATGTTTTCCGGGTTATTAAGCTCAATAAAGTGATTCTTGCCAATAGGCATATAATAAACAAGATTGCCTGATGATTTGAAATAGTTGTGCGCAACCATGAACATTATTTTATTTCCACAGGTAATGTTAACAACATACTCGCTATTACCCGGAAAATGCTTCTTCAGCATTTCGTTAATTTTTTTGGGGTCATTTTCATCCGGCAGAACAATTTCCTCATACATTTCATCATTTATTGCAGCCGCATTGACCAGGTGTTCTGTTTTTCCCTTTTGCTTCATCAGCCGGGTGGTAACAAATACAAACTTATCAGCATTTTTTCCAAACTCCTTTATAAACAAAAGATTTGGTAAGGTTTGGTCTGAGATGAGAGAGATGATTATCATATGCAATAAAAATAATTGCTATAACTAGTGTATCAATAGGCTTATAATCTTAATAAAGCTATGCTTCCAGTTCATTCCATGCTTTTTGATTATAAATTTTCACAAAACCCATAGGGAAAAACAGTGTCTGTGTTCCGTCATCACCCTCATAGTTTGCAAAGGATATTTTTCTTGATTTATACTTCTTTTTACCCGCAAAACGCCCTTTTTCATGAATGCCTGTATCAGTAAAAACGTCATATTGCCAATTGCCTGTTATAGCATGAAAGCCTGTACCTGCACCCATTTTTAGCAAACACGAATTATTGTCATCAGGTATTTGGTTTTTACAAAACTCTAATTCCTCTATTATTAAATCCGTTTTTTCAGCCGTATAATTCTCAAAGAACTCTATCTCTTTTTCAATGTAGCTGCGTGTCGAAAAATTTATTATATTAAAAAGAGCATTATAAGGTTCTCTTTGTTTTAAAATATGAAGATTATCAGGTTTTTGTACTCTGGGGAATTTGTTATACAGATCAAAAGCCATCTCGTTAACAATAAGTCTTACTGGCGCCCATTCATTTATTATTAGGGTTTCATATGTTGATGTAAATCCATTAACTTTAAAATCATCATCAGTACCATCATGCCCTCTATGCTTCCAACCTCCATACCATTCATCTCCATATGGTTGACCCTGCAGATTGAAAATTTTGGAATTATGAAGCATTGTATCTTTAAAATTTACATCCGAAACCTGCAACAGCCGCATAAGATTGTTGTTAATGCTACCAAACAAACACTCATCAAGTTTATTACCAAGTTTCTTAGGGTTTCTATTATATTCTCTTTTGGTTGCTTCAATCCTGTTTTTTAATTCCGGATCATTATTATACGCCCATCCAAATAATGCCGAACGTATAGCGCCTTTAATACTACTTCCCGGAATGTATGGAACACCAAGCCCAGTTCTTATCATAGTTTTTATTTCATTTTCAGGAGTGAAAGGCATAAAATATTCTTTTGAAAAATCATCAAAAGAAAGTTTACGGGTGTTTTTTAAGTATAAAAAGAAATCATGAATTTTCCTGTTTTCAATTGCGCTTACATAATTCAGGATTTCTTTTTCATCTAAAAGATCACCCAGTTTTTTCTGGTCTATAACTCTTACAACTTGTTCTTTTTTATCATAAAAGTAATCTGCACCGGGATGCCACCACTTTTCTTTGCCGGCACCCACGTGTACAGGTGTTATTACTTGAAGATAAAAGTTGTTATTTTCATTGGTTTTCATACACGGGCATTTTAAAAATAAAAAGGTATAAAAATACTTCTTCCTGGCCTCCAAACAGGGTGCTCTATTTGTTGTAACTCTGAAGGAATTTCAGGACATAAATTTTCATTTTTTCCGGTAACAAAGTAACCTGAATTAGCTTCAATTTTGTCAGGCACACTAAAAACAGACCCTTCTTTAAACATTTGAATGCTTTTCTTACGATATGTCATATATGGTTGTGTGGTAATCCAGCCTCCTCGCCTTTTTAATTCGTACCGGGCATCATTTTTTATCATTTCACTTATTAAATCCCTACTTTCAGGACAAAATAAAGAAAGGTTAGTACAATATGTACCAAATTCCGGAAAATCAGGCTTAAATTCCTCAATTTCATAATTAAATAATCCGTTACCAACATGACGGTCGGTGCCCAGCCCCTCATCTTGCAAATACCTGATAGCTGCATCTACAGCATTTTTTTTATCTTCAGAATCAAATTGTGCCAGGCAATAATAACCTGAATCATCCTTAAAATGAATCCTGTCTATATAATAGGGTGTAGCTTGTCCTTCTTCCCCATATCTTGGTATTCTTACCCTAGGATACACTTCGGAAAACATAAAATCGGAAGGCACTTTCTTTTCTGACAAAAACTCCCCATATATATATTCTGCAAGGTTTTCAACTTTTTCACTTTCATGAAACAACTTTTTATAAAGTTCCATTTCAATAAAGGCAACCTTTTTCATTGTTTTATGCTTCTCAAAAGGTATATCCTCATGCATATCAATCATAGGTTTGGGTAAAAAGTAGACTATTTTGTTGCTCTCATTTCTACCATAAAAAGGGAACATACTTGATAAAGCAAACCCAATATTTTCGTCTTCACTTATAGGAATAAACTCCTGCATCCCAAGAGTATTCCATGAGTGAAAAATTGCAGCATAGAGAGTATCAGAGTGCATCATTTTTTCACTGATATCATAGTCTGCTCTTGCACTACCCAGATGAAAGGGTGTTTTAAAATGAAATCGGATTATATACATTTATTTATTCTTTTAAAGTTAGCTCATCAGGAACAGGTACCTTAGTGTATTCCTTTTCTTTAGATTTGTCATTTTCTGAATAAAATGCTGCTTCTCTTTCAATTATTTTTTTAATATCAAAAGCAATCTGTCCACTGCCGCGGCTGCCACTGCCGCCAAGATAATCATCCTGTAGCAGGCGCATACCATTAAACACCATATTCAGCATTTCGTCTTCATCATCTTCTTCAAATACATTAACTACAAGATTGAAAGAAAAATAGACGCCCGACGGAATTCTTTCCAGCTGCCTGGGAACAGCAGCAGCAGTTACACGATCAATAACCACTTCTGTTTTTGCTTCAGTATATGGCAAATCTGTTGACTGGTTTTTGAGTAACTGCTCTCCATCATCAATTATATTACAATCTCTTACTATAAACTTTGAAGGAATATTGTCATCGTCTCCACTAGCCATTCCAAATAGATTTAAAATGGGTTTTGCGCTTTCGCCAGAACCTTTATCAGTTGGCCCATATTTTATATTTTTACCCATACTTTTTGTTCCTGCTACCCCTACGCTTTGCTCAAGCAAGCACCTGATTTTTCCTTTCAAAGAACTGCCCGGAATATAAGGTTTGTTATCTACTGGATTTCTGATTATGGAGTTATCTAATCCCCCAATTTGAATAGTATCATTGGAGCCTCCAATGTGTATACCGGTTAAAGTTTTTATATTGCCGGAAATTAGCACCTTTTTTATTAGTTGTTTTTTCATATCTTTTAGTTTTTTAATCTTTACCACCATTTGATTTATGATACGCAACCACAGCTTCCATAAAAGCCATGAAGTTATTGTAAGTTAACTGATCATTAACTTTTTGCATCAGATAATTTGTAACCTCTTGGAAGTCTTTTACTTTTGATTTTTCATTTGCCCTGGCAACAGCATAAGCTAGCTTAGGCCGCAACATATTGAATGCACCTCTGTTAGCTTCGAATCCTTTCATCTGGATCCTTTTCATTTCTCCAAAAAAGCTCCTGACTTGCGAGGTAGTCATTTGGTTAAAGCCAGGCCTTCCATCAGGCCTTTTGTCTACAAGAACTTCACCAAACTTTTCAGCAAAATCAACTGCCTCTTTTGGCAAACCCTCCTGATTCTTTAACCAGTCAGGGTTTAATTCAATTGGTACTCCTTTAACTTTCATAATAAATTGTTTTAAATTATTCTCTTATTTTAAAATCAGCCCACCTAGCTGCAATACACAGTAAGTCAAGGGCTCTTGATGTTTCAAAATGGTATTGCTTTT
The DNA here is from genome assembly GCA_003550725.1 of Bacteroidales bacterium. Taxonomy (GTDB): domain Bacteria; phylum Bacteroidota; class Bacteroidia; order Bacteroidales; family UBA7960; genus PUKZ01. Next base: position 12,890 of record PUKZ01000086.1, read on the forward strand.
GCTCCCCAATATTATCAGATGATAAATTGTACTTTCCGGTTATCATTAACAGTTTTAATTTTTCCAGCTCTTGCTTGCCTTTTTGATTGCTTCTTTGATGCTGGGCAAAGGTGTACGCAGATAACCATCGCCAATCCTGACGATTCATATTTTTTATATTTCTGAATATAAAGAACTTTTGCAATAAAGACTTGGAAATTTTATTGTCTTTTACCCATTCAAATATATCTTCTGCAAGCTGTTTGGTAAACTGAAACTCTTTACCCCATTGGATATTCTCCCCAAACAAGTTTATTGAATTCTTTTCCAGTACTTCACCATTTTCATTAACTGCTTTAAACTTTTTTGCTTCAGATTCAGCAGCCGCAGCCAACTGGGCACCTTTTGATATAGGAAACTTTACTCCAACCAATGCTACTCCGGCAGATATACTGATATCATCTCTATTGCAAACAAAACGTTTGAAATCATCACGTACTTTTTCGGCAAACTCAATTATTTTGTCCCATTTACCTACAGCAAAAATATCATCTCCACCAGAATATAGGATGTTTACATGATCTTTGAATCTCTCTGAGTTTCGAATTGTATTTATATAGCCACTAAAGAATAGATCCAGCTGGTTTGAAAGGGTAGAGTATACCGAAAGATTTTTGCGTTCTTCAGGAACACCTTCAATAAATATCTTACCCAAATTGTCAACATCCATTCTTAATATACCAAGCCTCCTAAAACCAGCATTATTTTGTCCCGCCAATTCTTCAAAGTTTTTTAATTCATTACTACTGCTCTTAAACGCTTGTGTGTTACCTCCGTAAAAAGAAAAACCATATGACGACTTTTTGCCTTTCAGTTTATTGATCTTAGTAAAATCCGTATCGTTAAATCTTTTAACTCTTGCAACATCTGCTGATGAAATAAAGCGAAACTCAGACTGGTCTCCGGTAAGTTCGTTCTTATTAAATAAGTAGTGATGCACCTTGAGTTCTAATGGCTGTATTGATTTCTCTTTCCAAACCTCATAGGATTTATCACCAATCTCACGAAAAGTAATAAAAAAATCAGCAGTTTTAAGTAATTGCCCTATTCTGGACTGTTCAAAAACTATAGAAGAAACCCAGACATCTTCTTCAGAACCAACTTTTTTAAGATTTTTTACTTCTGCTTCATCTACCTCAACACCTCTTACAGCACAAATTCTTGCATTATGTTTTACATTTGCAGGCTTGAAAAGTTTATCATAATTTTCTGTTATTAAATGCCTGAACTTTTTCTTTTTACTTAGGTTGATCTTTTTAAACAGTAAGTTCCAAACCGCTCCGAGATTATCAGCAATTCTATAATTACTTTGATTATTATCATTGATATTATCCTTGTAAAAAACCTTTATTTTATTATTATACCCAAACTCAACATAATCAAAACAGACATACAATTCTCCATCATGTAATTCAAAAACCTTTTCCTCAACTTCTTTTATTAGATTGTTGATTTTAGTTTTTACAAAATCAGTGTTCGGCAATATTAAAAAAAACTTGCCTCCACTTGAATAAACGATATTTGCTAATGATACATTACAATCGTCCAATATCCTTTGTATAAGTGTATCCGTTAGCAGTTGAATATAAAAAGATCTGCCTTTCAAACTCATAGCAGCTTTTTTCGAAGCTATGTTGTATATAAAGTTTTGTATTCCATTAATATCACCACAAAAAAGAAGTAATGGAGCTTCTATGTTTTTATTTTTTTCAAAATCAAAATAATCTTTAATACTAAACTTTTCGTCTTCAAATTTTTCAGGTGCTTTTTCGATAAAGTAGTCATATAAGCATTGGGCTATCGAAGCAGTTGATTTCAAATGATCATACAAAGATGTTTCTGCAATTTCTCCTCTCATAGTACTGGCAGGCACCACAGAAGTGTATTTCCTAAGCAAAAAAAGTAAAGTTTCACAAAATGCTTCAATACCTTGAACGCTTTTATCTAATGGTATCTGATCAACCTCTTCTGTAAATCTTGTCCATAATTTTTCATAATTATTTATGTCCTGCTCTTTGTTTATAGGAAAAACAGACTCATTATTAATATCAATCTCACTAAGATTCACTTCGTAACTGTCTTTTTCATAGTGATTATTGCCAACTTTAATTGAATTAAATATAGATTGTAACCGAACATCTCTAAAGTCTACAAAATTATTTGAATCCATTTTTTTGTATGACATGCTTCTATCTAATCCTGAACTCCACCAATCAGCAAGTTGAATCAATCTTTGTAAATTTGAATTTGGTTTATGATGGTATATAGCCAGATTTATTAGATTATCTTCGCTGTTTTTAGTTTCAGAAAAGCTGCCTTTCTCCAGGCTCATCGCTTTTAAAATGCCGGAAATTTTTTCTAAAAAATCTGCTGTCCAAATTACATGCAAGTAACCCATTTTTCCCTTTTGATCTGCAGGGCAGATATAATCAGAAATTCCTTTTGCTTCGTCACTGATTTTTTTTGATTCGGTGTAGTAGGTGTCACTCCTTTGATAAAACTTACCTATATCATGTAATAATGCACCCAAAAAAACTTCATAGCGCTTTAAATCGTCCATAATATTTAACTTAAATAGTAAAATAATTCATTATTCTTTATTTCTGTTTTTCACTTGGCTAACCACCCCATACCCATGGCTTACTCTTTTCCCAAGCCCGATAAAGTTGGGTATAAAAACATTTGTTTCAAAATTGAAATTGAAAGCAATTAGTATCCTGCCTTTTATTTTTACTGGTCGAATATCAACCGGAGAGGTGATCTTTATTTTTATTGGCTTGCTTACCGTCCAGTTTATTCCTTTAGCAAAACTTAAAATATTGGCTTTCAAAATATTCTCAAGCATACTCAACTTCTCATTTTCATCTTTAAGCTCATTATATTTGATGTAGTTTTCTTTATTCAATGCCACCCAGTTCTTAATCCTGTAATTCCACATCCTGTCCCACACCTGCATAGTGAACTTGTTTAGCGACAGTGAATCTATGCTCATATCCAGAACACGTTCGCTTATTTCCAAACTCCAGTCCTCATTTTGAAAATACTTATGTATCTCATCCACTCCATGCTCTATACATATTATTGCAGGGCTTCCTTTTATGTTTTTGTATTGTATGAGTGGATAACGGTAGGAAACAGCATCTTTTCCAAGGTGGTTATGAAATAAAATATTATCATCACCAACTTTATCAACTATTGCTCCTCTAAAGGCAGGAATTTCATGTCCGGCAAGTTCTCCATTGAACTGTACCCTTAAAATGCGTATTTTTTTTACTTCTTCATTCATTATCGGGGCATTTTTAAAAGTAAAATAAAAACCAAAACGCTATATAAACATTAAGCTATTATTCCCATTTTATCGTAAAGCATGTTTTAAACTAACATACATAGCCCCATCCAATAACTTAATGGGATAAATCAATTTATCACAATTTTTTCGCAATATATAAAAAAATATATACAAAAAGTAAAGATTTTTCTAAAATAATAAAACGTTATTTCAAAAAAACTTTTTAATCAAGCACTAAAACTAAACCAATTAATTTCCACATATTGTTTTTACCCCTACCCTCAACTCTCCTCCCAATACTCAATCTCTCTTTTTACTGCTTGCACCAGCTTGCCGTTTTCGTACATCAGCTTTTCTTCCCAGTTGTTGTAGTCGTTATAAATAAACTCCCACATTTTTTCTTTAACAATTTCATTATTCTGGTTATAGAATCCGGCAAAGGTTTCGTTTTGCCTTTTATCGTATTTTACTACAACTTTATTATAGTCAAAGTAGGGAATTGTTTCAGAGTATTCTATAATGCACTCTGTTTTCAATCCGGCATTATCGTAATTATGCAACACATTTATTGTAAGTTCATGGTCAATTTCCCACTCAAAGGCTTTCACAAGGATTCCCCGGCTATTATAATGAAACTTTATTGATTTTATCAGTTTCGCATCAGTATCGTAATGCTCAACCTCCTTCACCTTGCCATTTTTGTTATAACAATGCACACCAATCTCTGCCAGAACCAATCCTTCGCCATCAACATGCGTATACCGTTCATGTCCGATTATTGCTCCTTGTTTATTCAGTTTGCATATCATTTTTTCCGATATCCCTTCGGGCGAATAACTGCTTTGTTCAATCCGGTATTTCATGCCGTTATAGGCCATTGTGTTTTTACACAAAATTTTATCATTTGCATCATACCAGGTATCCTCAATAATCTGGCCTTTGTTATTGAAAACATACTTATAATAACCATCAAAGCATAAATCTCTCCACCTGTGTTTTTCTTCAATATTTTCCATATCATACTTATGGATAAAACAATAATCCTTTATCATTTTGAATTTGCCGTGCAATATGTATTGAAAAGAATCTTTCATTTTTATTTAAATAATTCCCGAATTTTCCCCGGAAGCTTCCAGTACCGAAAGCTTTCGGGAGCTGGAAGTTCCTACGGCCGGAGGAACTGGAAGCTCCCGACAGGGACTTCCAGCTTCCGTGTAAATCCGCAGCAGCGGGACTTCCAGCTTCCGTAAAAACCAAACTATTTTAAATCCAATTTCAAAAATAACAAATAACCCTGGCGATATAAAACTTCTGCAAGGTTGCTTTTGTAAAACATAACCGGAGATTTTCATTAAAGATTAAAACAAAGTTATATTTCAGGTGTCTCATGGATTCCTGTTTCAATTGCTGATAACAATACGGATACTTCGTCAATTGATTTCTCAAACTTTCCCGCTATGATTGTGGATATTTGTTTTGCTTTCGTTGCTCCATTAGATGGTAGTAAACTTAGAATCCTCATTTTCAGGTTTTCATTTCTACGCAAAATTTTGCCCATCTCCCTGCCCAAAACTCTTGCTGAAATAATCTCAAGTTCTTTCTCGTCACCAAACAAGTCGTTGTGCTCTGACCATATTAATTCATCATAAATATTGAAAAAGTGAAAAATAATATCTGCGATGTCTGTCAGGTCATCTCCTCTAATTTCAGGCCTGTCATCCCATGCCACCAATTTGAGTATTACAATACCCGGTAGAGTGCAAACTTTGAAAGTTATTTTTCCTTCAAAGGTTACCTCAGGCACTCCTTCTTCATAAACCTCTTTCATTCCATCGAAATAAAGTGTGGTCATTGCCTTTCCCTTCATGGTTATTTTCCCTTGCTTTTCTATTTCTCCAAATGGTAAAATGTCAATCTGTCTTCCATCCGGGGCAAACAACACGAAGGCACTTCCACTGTGGTTTGTGAATCCTTCAACTTTTACTAAATAGGTTTTCAACTCATCAAAAAGGTCGCTATTCTGTATCAATACACCAAAATCAATATCACTTGTTGCCCGCTTTGGTGTAATATCTTTTAAGCCACGCATCCAAACCTCACGTGCTAAAGCACCTATGAGGTAATAATCAATTCCGAATTTCTTAAAACCTCTTTCAAGTGCTTCAAGAATTTTGAGTATTGATTTTTCCTGTCGGATTTTACTGAAATCGGTTATGTAATAGCTCATCGTATATTCTTTTTGCAGTTTCAATGCTACGC